>JACQWB010000234.1 GCA_016209385.1 Candidatus Rokuibacteriota bacterium | reverse complement strand
TCCTTGCACCGAAGCACTTTTGCCATGGGGAGTCCTCCTTGATTAACCCGGGTCTCGCCTCGTGGCTGTCCTCGCCTGCGGCTCGTCCGAAGCCCGTCGGCTCGAATTTCACTCGGGCCTCGCCTCGTGACGGGCCTGCCTGGCGGCATGGCCGACGTCCCTCGGCTCGAACTACTGTCGAGCATTGACCCTACCACCGTTCCCCGGGGCAGGCAAACCCCGGCCACGCTCACCGGCCGGCCGGCTTGGGCGGCTCGGCCTGGACAACCGTGAAGAGCATCGAGGCCGCATCGGCGCCGCCCTTGACGAAGTAGACGACGAGTCCGCTCGCGTAATAGAAGACATCCTGCCCCTCGTCAACGCCGACCCGATCCGGCGAGCCCCAGCCCTCGAGGACGACGCGCCGCGGGAAGACACCCGGCTTGGGCTCCAGAACCATCGACCTCACGACGGCCGGGCGGTAGCCCTGGGAGGTGAGGAGCCCGAAGTCCACCACCATCCGCTTCATCCCGACCGGAGCCGCCGCGCCCTCGTACACCCACTGGGTCGTCGGGTAGCCGTCCACGGTCCGGCGCGACTCGCGCGACGGACCGCGGTAGCGCGCGCGGACGGTCTCGTTCGTGCTCACCCCCGGGGTGATCCCTCCCCACTCTGCCGCGACGGCACTCGAGGCAAGCGCCCCCAGCAGCAGGAGAGCCGCCCATGCGGTCAGCCTCCGTCTCACACCGCGGGCCCCACGAGACGCGTGCCGTCGGCCTGTCAGCCTCAATAGCCGAGCGCCAGCCCGTCGCCGCGCGGGTCGGCCCCACCGATCAACGTCCCGTCCCGCACCACGATGCCGTGGGCGTGGCCCATCCGGTGGAAGAAGTCGCTCACGACCTCGACGCGGTGGCCGCGCCGGGCCAGGCCGCTCACGCTCCGCTTCGGGATCCGGCCCTCGAGCCAGACGCCGTCGCCGGCCGCGTCCTCGGGCTTGAAGCGCCCCGCCAGAAAGCGGGGGCGCTCGATGGCTTCCTGGATGTCCATCCCGAAGTCCAGGACGTTCGTGAGCACCTGCGCGTGGAACATGGCCTGTCCCTCTGAGCCCATGGTGGCGAAGCCGAGGGCCGGCCGGTCGTCCCGCGTGACGAGCGCCGCGATCAGCGTGTGGAAGGGCCGCTTGCGCGGCGCGAGGCAGTTCGGGTGGGACGGGTCGGTGCTGAAGTGAGAGCCGCGGCTCTGGAGGACCACGCCGGTTCCCTCCGGCACCACGCCCGAGCCGAAGGCGTGAAACAGGCTCTGGATCACGCTGACCAGGTTGCCGTGCCGGTCGGCGATGACGAACCCGGTCGTGTCGCCCGCGGGTTCCCCCCACCGGTAGCCCTGCGCCTTCTCGGGGTCGAAGGCCTGACGGCGGCGCGCCGCGTAGACCTTCGCGAGAAGCTCGTCGACCGGGACCCGGGCGTGAGCGGGGTCGGCCACCCAGCGATCCCGGTCCGCGTAGGCGAGCTTGACGATCTCGAGGAGGAGATGGAGGTGATCGGCGGAGTGGAAGGCCATCTTGGCCAGGTCGAACCCTTCCAGGAGGTTCAGCGCCAGGAGCGCGGCCAGCCCCTGGGTCGGCGGCGGCGTCTCGTAGACCGTGTAGCCGCGGTACGCCGCGGCGATCGGATCGGTCCACTCTCCTGTGTGGGCCTGGAGGTCCTCCAGGGTCAGAAAGCCCTCCGCCTCGAGGCGCCGCGCGAGGGCCTCGGCGATCCGGCCCCGATAAAAGGCGTCGGGCCCTTCCTTCGCGAGGGCGCGCAGCGTGCGCGCGAGATCCGGTTGACGGAGGAGCTCGCCGAGGCGCGGGGCCCTCCCACCCGGAAAAAAGATCCGCTGCCACTCGGGGTCGCGGATCTCGACGCCGCGCTCGGCAATGCTCTGGCTGAGGAGGCGGGTCGCAGGAAAGCCGGCCTCGGCATGCTGCATCGCGGGACCGAGAAGATCGGCGAGCGTGCGGGTGCCGAAGCGCTCCAGCAGCATCGCCCAGCCGCGCGCGCACCCCGGGACCGAGACCGCGGCGGGCCCGAGCGCAGGGACCCGGGAGAGGCCCCGCCGCGCGAGCTCCTCGAGCGAGGCGCGCGAGCCCGAGCGGCCTGCGCCAACGAGACAGTGCACGCGCCGGGAAGCCGCCTCGTAGTAGAGAACGAAGATATCGCCGCCCAGCCCGCACATGTTGGGCTGGGTGACGGCGAGGACCGCGTTCACCGCCACGGCAGCGTCGGCGGCGTTCCCCCCGGCCTTCAGCAGCTCGATGCCGGTGAGCGTGGCCAGCGGATGGGCGGCGGCGACCATGCCCTCCCGCCCGAGGGCCACCGGCCGATGGGCGTACCCGATCTGGGGCACGTCAGGTCTCCCTGAAGAGTTTCGTGATCTCGTCCTGCTGGAAGATGGGCATCGGGGCCGACCGGCCGCCCTCGACGAGCGTCACGCCCTGCTCCCGCGGCGTGACCTGGCCCACGAACGCGCAGTCGATCCCCTCGCGCGCGCAGGCGTGGAGGACGATGGGAGCGTCGGACGGCGCCAGGGCGAGGAGCAGGGCCCCCGAGGCGATCGTCCCGAGGGGATCCAGGCCGAACTCCCGACAGAGCCTCTCGCCCTCGGGCACCACCGCGATGCGCTCGCGCTCGACACGGAGCCCGACGCCGGACGCCGTGGCCAGCTCCCAGAGCGCCGTGGCGACGCCGCCCTCGGTCGGATCGTGCATGGCGTGCACGGGAGCCAGCTCGCACGCGAGGAGGGCCTCGGGGACGACGCTGATCCCGGGCCTCTTGAGAAACCCCTTCGCCCGCCCGATCAGCTCGGGCGCGACGCCCCGACGGAGCAGCTCGGCTCCCCGCTCCCGCGCGATGATGGCTGTTCCCTCCACCGGCACACCCTTGGTCAGGAGGATCGCGTCTCCGACCCGCGCCCCGCCGCTCGTGACCAGCCGCTCCTTGGCCACCTCGCCGAGCATCGTCCCCACGACGATCGGCCGATCGAGCCCGTGCGTGATCTCGGTGTGGCCGCCGACGAGCGACACCTCGAGCTCCTCGCAGGCGCGCCCGAGCTGGGCGAACAGCTCTTCCACGGTCGCGTCGGTCGTGCGGCCTTCGGGGAGGAGCAGCGCGGCGAGAAACCAGCGCGGGCGCGCCCCGCGCACCGCCACATCGTTGGCGTTGACCTGGAGGGCGTACCAGCCGATCTCGTCGGTGGTGAACGTGATGGGGTCCGTGGTGGCGACGAGGCAGCGCTCGCCCATCTCGATGATGGCCGCGTCCTCGCCGACCCGCGGCCCGACCAGCACGCGCGCGTCGCGGGGCGTCAGCTTCTCGAAGATGGCCTGGAGCGCCTCGGCCCGAAGCTTTCCGACCGGGAGGGAAGGTATCACCGACCCAGTATAGCCCAGTCGGAGGGGGCCCCCTCCCCGCGCTTCGCGCCGGGGGCACGGCCCCCTCCGATTGCCGCCTTCCGCCGATGTTCCGCGCGCGTCCGTCGCTGTCAACCTTCGGCGATCCGTTGACCCGCTTCGTCGGCCGCCCGTATAATCCGCCTGAGTCTCCCGAAGGCTGGCCACGCTCCCGCCATGACCCGGGCCATCCTCGAGTGCGCCCCCAACGTGAGCGAGGGGCGAGACCGGCGACTGGTCGAGCAGTTCGCCGGCACCGTCCGCTCGGTGGACGGCGTCCGCCTTGCCGACGTCCACGCGGATCCCGATCACCACCGGTCGGTCCTGACCTTCCTCGGGACGCCGTCGGAGGTCGAGGCGGCGGCGCTGGCCCTGGCCGCGACGGTTCTCGCGACGGTCGACATGAGCACCCATGCGGGCGTTCATCCGCGAATCGGCGCCCTCGATGTGCTCCCCTTTGTCCCGTTGAGGGGGATGACCATGGCCGACGCCGTCGCCGTGGCCCACCGGGTCGGTCGGCGGCTCGCCGAGCGCCACGGCCTGCCGGTCTACTTCTACGGCGAGGCTGCCGAGCGCCCCGAGCGAACGCGACTCGCGGAGATCCGAAGGGGCGAGTACGAAGGGCTCGGGCAGCAGATCGCCGATCCGGCCTGGGCTCCCGACGCAGGGCCGGCACGCTTCAACCCTCGCGCTGGAGCGACCGCGGTCGGGGCACGCCCGATCCTCGTCGCCTTCAACGTCTGGCTCGACACGAACGACCTGGAGGTCGCTCGCGCGATCGCCCGAGAAGCCCGGGAATCCTCCGGCGGGCTCCCCGGAGTCCAGGCGATGGGGCTGCCGCTCGCCAGCCGCGGGGTCGTCCAGGTCTCGTTGAATCTCCTCGACTACCGGCGGTCGTCACTCGCGCGAGTCTTCGACCTGGTACAGAGCGGGGCAGCGCGGCGCGGGGTCGCGGTGAAGCGGAGCGAGCTGGTGGGGCTGGCGCCTCGCGAAGCCTTCGAGGGACGCCCGCCCGAGAGCCTGGGAGTGACAGACTTCACACCCGCGAAGCTCCTCGATAGCTACCTGGCCGAGGACCCCTTGGCCCCGGCCTAACCCGGGGTTCTGCTTACGGGGAACCCGGGGAGGCCGATTCCCGTTTATGATAGTGCTCCCAGAGGGAGCCCTTACCCCGCTGGCCATCCCCAAACGGAAGGAGGTGAATCCGCATGAAGAAGTTCCTGCTCGGAATGGCAATGGTTGCGTTCACAGCTATGCCCGCCCTGGCTGCGCAGTGCCCGCTCCTTCAGCAGCAGATGGACGCCGCCATCGGCAACCGGCTGGATCCCGCTGCGGCGAATGCCAAGGCCCTCGCGGCCGAGGCCTGGTCACTCCACCAGGCCGGCAAGCACAGCGAATCCGTCGCGAAGTACGACGAGGCCGCGAAGGCAGCAGGCATCCAGCTCAAGAAGAAGTAAAGAGGTCAGCCCTCGACAGACCGATCCACCCGGCATCGCGCATGGTCGTTCGAGCCGAGGGACGTCGGCCATGCCGCGAGGCAGCGGGCACCCGCGGCACCCAGCGAAGCTGGGTCCCGCGGGTCGCACGAGGCGAGGCCCGATAAGGCGGTGCCGGCACTTTCGGGGGGGCGTTTCGCCCCCCCGATGTATTTTCTCAGCCGGGATCCGCGCCGAAGCTCAGGAGCTTCAGGAGGTCAGCGGTCAGGTCGTAGAGCTGGGCGCAGCCCGAGAGCCCGCCGATCAGCGTCCCGATCCGTTTGCGAAGCTCAGCCGTCACGGGCTGCCCGACGAGCGACGCGATATTGCGCTGGGGGTCGGTACAGATGCCGAGGTAGGGGAGGCGGGGCGTGCTCGAGCCCGCGTCCACGATGACCCCCGAGCTCAGGTCCACAGCGTACCAGATCTGGAACGAGTGGGCCTCGTCGAACATCGAGTGCGTGAGCATGAGGCGCCCGTCCCGCCGCTCCAGCCTCGCCACCTTGCTCCGGTTGAAGATGCGGACGGCCCCGACGGGCGGGGCATACAGGGCCGGCTGCATCGCACTCCGGACCTGGCGCTCCCTGAAGAGCGCCTCCGACTCGGGCCGATACGCGTAGCACGACGACGGCAGATCCACCCACCCGGTCATGTCGAGGTGCCAGTAGCCGATCGGCCCCTCCGCCATCCGCTCGCTGACGAGCGCCTCGGGAAGCCGCGTCACCTGGCGGGCCAGCCGGGCCACCTCGATGGCGGCATCCACGAAGTACTGGGCGCCGCGCCGCCCCTCCAGGGCCCCGGCGAGGCTACGGGTGAAGCCCGCGACCATGCGGAGGCCTGCGACCTTCGCGGTAGCGGCGCAGAGCGCCGGGTCCATGCGCTCGGCGTCACCGATCAGGACCTTCGCCCGCGCCGAGAGGATCGCGTAGTCGGGTGAGGGGGTCGTGTCGGCCGCCAGCTCGAACGCGATCCACGGGTCGGCGATCCTCACGGTGACGGCGAAGGCGTCGGAGCTGGGAACGTCCACCCACCCGTGAATCACGCGCTCGTAGCGGTCGGCCTCCACCAGGTACGGCGAGCTTATCGGCGCCGGGCGCCCTTCACCCGCGCTACTTGGTCGCGTACTTCTCGGGGTTCCGATCGAAGGTCTCCTTGCAGGAGAGCGCGCAGAAGTAGTAGGTCTGCCCCTTGTAGGTGGACGAGCCCGCAGCCTTCGAGGGGTCCACCTGCATCTTGCAGATCGGGTCCATCGCCATCGTGATCACCTCCTCGGAGCGGGCCGCGGGTCCTGTCGCCGCGAGCGGGGCGCCCCACCGGAGGGGCCGGGGGTCCCGGGCACCCGGCTGCCCGTCGAAGACGGAGCGCAGCCGGGTCGGGGCGGGGGTGGCCCCGACGGACGGGCTGCTCGCGGCGACCGGGTACCCACGCC
>JACQWB010000233.1 GCA_016209385.1 Candidatus Rokuibacteriota bacterium | reverse complement strand
TGAAGTACTGGCCCGCCCCCTTCTGCTCGGCGGCGTACTTCTGGAGGAGCCCCTCGTACGCCTGACCCTTCAGGTCCACGTCGAGTGTGGTCCACTCGGTCTCGTCAATCAGGGCAATCAGCTTCTTGAGATTGACCGGCTCCCGGAATTTGGAGAGGGAGCCGGCGAAGATGTCCCCCAGGATTCCCCGCTCCTTGGCCAGCCGACGCAGGACCTCGACGTAGTGATCCAAGAGGTCGGTGCCGGAGCGCTCCCGGATGGTGGGCCACCCGCATCCCTCCGGCAGGGAGAGGCCCTTCTCATCGGCGAGCTTCAGGAACAGGAGGTAAGTCAGCTGCTCGATGTAGTCGCCGTAGTTGATGCCATCGTGGCGCAGCGTATTGCAGAAGCCCCAGAGTTTTTGGACGACGTCGCTCATGCGGCCATCGCCTCGTTGATCTTGTCTAGGAGCTCTTCAAGCCGACCGTTGAACGCCGCGTTCGCCGGGCCCCAGGCGCCGCGTCGCGAGAAGGGAATGGTGTTGAAGTCTGCCTTCTCGATGACGAGGTTTTCGACCAAGTGGGCCTGGATGAGTTCCAACCAGGCCTCCTGCTCCGGCGTGAAGGTTCGGCCGGCCTGGATGCGGGCCATTGCCCTGTTGACTCGCTCCTCGGCGGCGAGCAGAGGCTCACTCCGGGCAGCATGGCGGACAATCGAGATGATGTCGGCAAGAGCGTTCTGGTAAGCCCTGCGGAGGTTCGGCTCGGTGAAGTGTTCGGGCCGGGCTGCAAGCTTCTCTCGCAGCTCCTTGAGGTGCTCAGTTCGAAACTCGGCCGGCCGGTTCAGGAGAATGCGGATGGCCTCGATCCGATCCGGGTTCTCCCTCACGAACCGCTCGAACACTATCAGGTAGTCTTCCGGCTTCAGGTCTCGCCCATCAGCCGTCCTGAAGAGGTACTCGGATACCACCAAGTCCTCCACCGTCTCGGCGACAATGAACGTCCGCTTTGCCCTGGGGTAGTTCTCCAGAAAATCCAGAAGGGCCTCGCTTCGCAGCACGGCCATGGTCTCCGACCAGTTTTGCTCCAGGCGCTCAGGCAGGGAGCGGGCGAAATCGCCGATGTCCTGGCCGGAGAGCAGCGCGGCAAACTGAGCTCGGCCCTCCGCCGAGACCTGCTTAGCGATCCGATGCAGCCGCTTGACCAGAACTCTCACGTTGTAGTCCCGGTCCCGGTTGTTGAAGATCGCTTCGATGATCTCCCGGATGGGTCTCGCGGGTTTAGAGGGAGGATCGACGGTGAACACGCTCGCCCTTCGGAAGTATTCAAGCACGCCGAGGACGTCGAAGACCGTGAAGTGTGTCTTGTGGATCTCATCGCAGCGCCGGGTGCCGCGGCCGAGCATCTGCTCGAAGAGTATCCGGGACTTTACCGGCCGGAGGAAGAGAATGTTCTCCAGGCGTGGGATGTCCACGCCGGTCGAGAGCATGTCAACGGTGACGACGATCCCTGGGTTCGGCCGATTCCGGAACTCCCGGATGCGCTGAAGGGGGCGGTCCACCGTCGAACTGCCGGTGATCTTCTGGACGAACGCGTCCCCTTTGCCAAACTCCTCGCGTAGCATCTCCACGAGCTGGTCGGCGTGAGAAATGTGGGGCAAGTCGTTCACGGCGAAGACGAGGGTCTTGGGGAATGTCCCCCGTTCGGTCTCTTGGGCGCGGGCGTATTTCGCAAACTCCTTGACGATCTTCCTGTTCCGATCCGGAGCGGTCAGCTTTTCCTCAAGGTCTTCTGCCGGGAAGAGCCGCTCGTCTTCCAAGATATCGAAAGTGAGCTGCCCTGTCTCCGTGTCCTTGAGGCCGACTTCCTCCCCCTCCTTCAAGAAGACGCCGTTCATGGTCACGTCCGAGTGAATGCGGACGGCGTCGTAGTCCACCAGGTAACCCTCATGGACAGCCCGCTCGTACTCGTAGCGAAAGACAATGTCGCGAAAGTATGCCTTCGTGTGGGCGGCAGGGGTGGCGGTCAGCCCGATCTTGACCCCGTCGAAGTGATCCAGAACCTCACGCCATTTGCTCTCTTCGGCCGAGGTGTAGCCCCGGTGGCACTCGTCGGCGATGACGCAGTCGAAGGCGTGGATGGGGATGTCCAGGGCGTCAGCGTCGGGCTCTTCGTCACCGGGCTCCCTGCCGGCGCCGAAGGCATCCTCGCGGCCGAAGAGGTTGATCCGCATTCGCTGGATGGTGCAGACGTAAACGAAGGCATCCCTGGGTTTGGGGGCGGTCAGGTACTCAGTAGGAAGGACCTTGGGATCGAACTTGAACTGCTCTTCGAGGTCCTCCCGGCGGAAGCGTTGGCTGAACACCTCGTAGATCCGGTCGAACTTGAGACCTGGCTCGGGCTCGAAGATCGCCATCGCTCCGGCCGCCTGGGCCGCGAGAGCTCGGCGATCCACGAGGAATAGGATGCGCCGGGCGAAGCCGGACTTCATGAGCCGATAGATCAGCCCGATGGTGGTGAACGTCTTCCCGGTGCCCGTGGCCATGGCGACAAGCATCCGGCGCTTCCCCGCGAGGAGGGCCTCCTCGACACTCGCTATTGCGTCGCGCTGGTAGGGGCGCAGGAGCGGATTATCACTGGGATGGTCCCTGAGCCAGGCACCCGCGGCGGCGGCGGCGCGGCCGAGAAATTCTCGGAGGGCTGATGGGGTGTGAAACTTCGCTACCTGGCGGGAACGGCTTTCCTGTTCCCGCAGGTCCTGGAACCAGAAAGTCTCACCGTTCGTCGAATAGATGAACGGCAACCGGAAGCCTTCGAAATTGAACGACCCGCCGCGGAATCCCCTGGCGTATCGCTGGGCCTGAACAAGGACATTCTGGGGGCCCAGGCCGAGTTTCTTGGCCTCAACGGCTGCTAGCGCCTCGCCCCGGTGGAACAGGACGTAATCGGCCGGACCCTCGGCGGTCTCGTACTCTTCGACGGCCGCAGTGTCATAGGAGGCCCCGGGGAGGTAGCGCACGATGGGGGACCAGCCGGCTACCTCCAGAGCATTGTCGATTAAAGTTTTTCTCGTGGCTTTTTCGTCCACCACTTCCTCTGCCAAGCTTCCACTGGCAGGCATTCGGCGCTGGCCGGGCCCGTTTCGATTTGAGAGGAGTATACGGCCTTCACTCTGCTGACAACAAGGGAGGGGACGAAGGCTGTCCCGGGGTGCAGCGATGCTATCAGCTTGGGCGGCGGCGCTGCTGGATCCAGGTGAGGGCCCAGTTCACGAGGAAGGTGATCACGAGGAGGAGGACCGAGAGCGCGATCGCGAGGTCGAAGTTCCCCTTGCCGGTCTCGAGCACCGTGGCGGTGGTGAGGACCCGGGTCTGCCCCCGGATGTTGCCCCCCACCATCATCGAGGCGCCGCCCTCCGAGATGACGCCCCCGAAGCCCGCCATCACCGCCGCCAGCATCGGGAGGCGCGCCTCGCGCAGCAGCATCCAGACGAGCTGGACGCGCGAGGCGCCGAGGGCGAGCATCTGGAGGCGGAACTGGGGCGGGATCTGCTGAACCGCGGCCAGCGTGAGCCCGGTCACGATCGGCGCCGCGATGACGAACTGGGCGATCACGATGGCCGTCGGGGTGTAGAGGAGCTCGAGGAAGCCGAGCGGGCCGCTCCGCCAGAGGAAGATCGAGACGAAGAGCCCCACCACCACCGGCGGGAGCCCCATCCCGGTGTTGATAAGGCTGACGACGAAGCTCCGGCCCGCGAACCGGGTGAGCGCGATCAGGCTGCCCAGCGGGATCCCGACCAGCAGCGAGATCCCGGTGGCGACGCCAGAGACCTGGAGCGAGAGCCAGGTGATCCCGAGCACCTCGGGGTCGCCGGTCAGGATGAGCCGGAGGGCCTGCGCCATGCCTTCCCAGATCAGCTCCATCTTATCCTCCGATTTCCGCTTCGCTCAGTGGACTACCTTTGGTCATGGCTCGGTATCCTCCCTTCGAGCGCCCACCCACGCCTCCGGCGTGGGTACCCGGCCGGCGCAATCTCCGGGGGAGGTTCGGAAGGGGGGCGGAGCCCCCCTCCGAGGAAGCGGATGCCCGCGACGGGGACAAAGAGCGACCGCCCATATTTCTCGACGCCGAACGTCTTGATCACCGCCTGGGCTTCAGCCGACACCAGGAAGCTCGCGAAGGCCTTGCCTCCGGCCGCGTTGACCCGGGGACCGTTCGAAGGGCTCGCCTCCAGCACCGAATAGAGGTTGACGAGGGGCCTGTCACCCTCGAGCAGGATCGCGAGCTTCAGGCGCCGCTGGAACGCCAGGTGCGTGGCCCGGTCGCTCAGCGTGTAGCCGTTCCGGTCGTTGGCGATCACGAGCGTGGCGCCCATGCCCTGACCGGACTCGATGTACCAGGCCCCCTTGGGCTCGACCCCCGCGAGCTTCCAGAGCCTCCTCTCGAGGGTGTGCGTGCCAGAGTTGTCGCCCCGGGAGACGAACCTCGATCCGCTCCTGGCGACCAGCCTGAACGCCTCGACCGCCTTCTTCACCGCCCTCACCCCGGCGGGATCCTCCGCTGGCCCGGCAAGGACGAAGTCGTTGTACATGACCAGACGGCGGTTCAGGAGCTTGCCCTCGGCCATGTACTTCGCCTCGAGCTCTGGCGCGTGGACCAGAACCACATCAGCCTCGCCGCGCGCCCCGAGTACGAGCGCCTGCCCGGTGCCGACGGCGATCGTCTTCAGGGTGTAGCCGGAGCGCTTCTCGAAGAGCGGGACCAGGACGTCGAGGAGCCCGGAGTCCTGCGTGCTGGTCGTGGTGGCCAGGATCACGACGCTCGGCTGAGCCGCGGCCGGGCTCCCTGCCAGGGCGAGAAGAAGCAGGAGCGCGCCCGCGCGGCAGCGCGAGCGCCTCAAAGCCGGAGCCACCCGCGGTCGACCGCCACCCAGAGGAGCATCCCTGCCAGGTATGCGACGCCCATGTTCCAAAGGGCGAGGCCGGCCGTGAGGACCATCACGTAACGGTCCCCGCGGGATTCGGCTCGGTGGTGCGCCGATGCCGCCAGCTCCAATCCTCCGAACAGGAGCACCGTGCCGAGAATCGCCGGAGGGAAAAGGTTGAAGAGCGTCCCGACCGAATTGCCGAGCGCCAGGCCGATCAGCAGGAGAATCGCGCCCAGCATCACGACGGCCCCGCCGGTCCGGGCGCCGAAGCGAACGTGCCCGGCCATCCCGCCCGCGCCGTGGCACATCGGGACGCCGCCGATGGCGCTCCCAAACAGGTTCATGGTCGCGTGGTTGAGGGTCACCGCCCTGACCGAGATCGGCCGGTTTGGAAACAGGGCGCTGTGCTCCTGCACGGTCGCGATGATCGCGTTGCCCAGGGTGAGCGCGGCCTGGGGAAGGCCGAGCCACACGATCCCGGTAACCAAGTCCGTCCCGGTCAGGCGCGCCAGGGGAAATTCAGGGAGTCGAACCCGCAGCGACATCCGGGTGAGCTCTGCCACGAGCCCGGGCCGCTGCGCCAGAGCGACGACGAGGCCGAACCCCAGCAGCGCCGGCATGGCCGGGAATCGCTCGTTCGAGAGGAGGGCAAAGGTCAGCACGACCGCGGCCAGAGCCAGCAGCGGTTGCCCTTGCATCATCCGGGCGCCTTGCACGACGAAGCTGAGGCCGAGGCCGAGGACGATGCCGGCCACCACCGGCCGGCTCGTCACCTTCGCGATCCAGTTCACGGCTCCCGTAAGTCCCATCACGAGCCAGAAGACGCCCGTGAACAGGCCCGACGCCCAGATCGCTCCCGGGGTGAAGAGGTCCGGGCGGCTTATGGCGGCCGTGGCGATGGCTTTCATCGGCTGGACCGGGAGCGGACTCTTGAAATAGAGCCCCGTCAGAATCATGAACAGGCCGAAGGCCACCAGCACCCCGACCGGATCCAGCCGGCTGATGGTGATGTAGCCCACGAGAAACGGGACCAGGGTGCCGAGGTCACCAAAGGCGCCGGCCAACTCGAACCGGTCGTAGCGGTTTCCACCGATCCACGCGCGCATGCGAGCGAGCCCCGGCCGTTATGTCAGATCAGACATAACGATTCCAGAAAAAAGAAGCGCCGAAGGCACGGCCGAAGGCGCGGTCGGCAGTCCGGTTGACCCGGCTCTTCACGCGGCGGTAGCAGCGGATCAGATCCCGGGCTTCCCGCGTGAGCGTCGCGCCGCCGCCGTTCGCTCCGCCGATCCGCACGTCCAGGAGCTTCACCCCCAGGGCCTCTTCGCTCACCTTGAGGAGCCCCCACGCGGCCCGGTAGGACATGCGAAGGCGGTGAGCCGCTTGCCTGAGAGACCCGAGCTCCGTCACCGCCTCGAGAAGGGCCAGCCGTCCGTCGGAGAAGATCAGGCGGCCGTTCGCCTCAACCCAGATCTTGGACTTGACCCTCAAGTGCTTCTGCACAGCGCGCGGATTCTAGCAGGCCGAGGATTCGGTTGTCAAACGCCCCCCGACGCTTCCCGCGCATCGTCCCGATCGTGCGGGCGCGCGACAATCTCCTTGACAGGCGAGGACTCGGGCCGGTACAAATAGAGCATCGGGCGATGGAGTTCGCCCCGTAACCGCCCGCCTTCAACGGGCTGATGACTCCTACTGAAGCGATCCTTCGGCGGGAGTTTTTTTAATTTGGGGGGGCCTCTCCGGGACGCATGGACCTGCTGGTCGAGGCTGAGCTGAAGCGCAAGAACTACGTCCAGCGGGGAGGCGAATGATTTCCAAGTTCGTCGGCTTCTTTCGCCTGATCGAGGCCAGCGGGCAGGAAGGATGCCCGGTCTGCCGCTGCCTTAAGGAGGACGCGATCCGGTACCTCGACGCGCTCCTCTACGAGCAGGTGAACGATCCCGGGACCCGTAAGGCGCTCCACGCCTCCTGGGGGTTCTGCAGCTGGCACGCGTGGCTCACCCGAGAGATCCCTCACAGCAACCTCGGGATCGGCATCATCTCCGAGGATCTCTTGAGCAGGGCCCTCGGTCGGCTTCGAGGACTGCGAGGCAGGCCCCGTCGGGGCCGGCTCACCATAGGGTGGCTCTTCCAGATTGTCGGCCGCGTTCCCCGGATGCCGCTGCTCCAGCTCTGGCAGCGCAAGACAGTCTGTCCCGGCTGCCAGGTCGGTCGGGACGCTGAGGAACGTTATCTTCTCACCATCCTGGATTTCATCGGCGATCTCCAGTTCGACCGGGCCTTTGACCGCTCGACCGGGCTCTGCCTCCCCCATGTCGTCCGGCTCGCCGAGCTCGGGGCCGGCCACTCGAACCTGGCAACGGTCCTGGAACGGATCGAGACGAAATGGCAGCGCCTTCAGGCCGAGCTGAAGAGCTTCGTCGCCAAGCACGACTATCGCACCACGGAGCCGTTCTCTGACGTGGAAGGCCGGTCCTGGAGTTTGGCTATCGAGCTGCTGGCTGGTGCTCCCGGCATTTTCGGCAACGAGCTTCATAGCCGGCGCCCCGCTGGCGCTGAGTTCCTCCCGACGCCACCGGTTCCGCCTGAGCAATCGCCTACCTCAACCTCAGATCTCGAGATGCTTCGGTTCGAGAAGCAGAAGCTGGAGCTGCGGGTGAAGGAGCTCAGCGACCAGTTCAGCGAGGTCTCGAGCCGGGCCGCCGTCCTCCACTACCGGCTCTGGCGGGTGCTCGAGGACCGAAAGGTGCTTGAGATGAACCTCTCGGGCGAACAGGCGTCCACCCGGTTGCTCGAGCAGACAGTCGAGGAGCTCCGGAAGGAGCTCGATCGGTTGCGAGCGCAAGCGGAAGCGGGGTCCGGAGAGAAGGCTGAATGAACCAGAATAAAACTCCGCCAGGATACCAGGAGATCGTGCTCCTGGCTACCATGGCGGAGGAAGGGTGCCCCGTCTGTCACCACGTCGCGGACAGCGATGCTCTGCCCTCGGCGCCCTAACTCGCTCGTATGTCCTGAACAGGTGCGTGAATTGACGGATGGGACCGCCCCGTGTATAGTGGGCCCGTGCTGGAACGGACAGCCCGATCCCGAGCGCTCGCCTGGCTCATCCTGGGCTGGGTTCTCGTCCTGGGGCCGCTGGCCCTCTTTGTTTCGGTCGAGACACCACTACCTCATGGCATCCTGAACGGCGATGATGATGGCGTTATCTCCAGTCCTTGGCACACGGGTCCTGAGCTCGTTGCTCTCGTCCCGTCATCGCCGCCGGTCTTCTCCTCATCCTTGAGCGGGATCGCCCTGGTTCTCGTCGAACGGCCGGCAGTCTTGGTTCCTGTCCCCGCGGTCCCGCCCCGCTCGCCGCCGCTCGCCTAGCAGCGTGTCGGAGTAATGCCCTTCGAGCGCGGGCTCCGCCCGCGCAGCCGATTCCTGGGGGAGGCCTCGGGGGGGGCCGTCGAGGCCGCCGCCGATTGTCCTAGCCCGTTCGAAGTCTGTCCCCAACCCACGGCACCTAGTCCAGCGGGGCCAGCACGGCCGGCTCCATCGCCGGTGGGGAAGGGTCCGGCCAGCTGAGCACGAGGCGAGCATAAAGCAGACACGAGCGAAGACGCATGCTACCCAGTCATTCATCGGCGGCGGCATCACCTCCTGACGGCAGACGCATGGGGATCGTTCACCTGATTCTCCTGGTTTGCGGGCTTGCGCTCTTCGGCGGTCTCGTTTTCGAGATTGGGCCGATGGCTATACTCTCATCCTTCGCTCGCCTCTCCTGGCGTCTGCTCATCGTCCTCTGCTTTCCCTTTTCCCTGGTAACGATATTCGACACTCTAGGGTGGCGGTTTGCATTCGCCCACGACCGAGTCTCCTTCCTCCCGTTGCTACGTGCCAGGCTCGCCGGCGAGGCCTTTAACGCAACGACGCCGACGGCATCGGTCGGTGGCGAGGGCGTGAAGGCGTGGTTGCTCCGGCCCCACGTCTCGTACGAGGAGAGTCTTCCGTCAGTCATCGTGGCAAAGACAACCATAACGATCGCCCAGGGGCTCTTTTTGCTTCTCGGCATCGTCGCAGCGTGGGGAGCCCTTCCAGTTAATTCGCCACTCATGCGCGCCATGCAATGGCTCCTCGCGTTGGAAGTCGCCGCCGTCGGAGGCTTCGTGCTCGTCCAGCTGAAGGGTGGCCTCGCCGCGACCAGCCGTGGGCTCGCGTGGCTGGGTTTCCCGCTAGGCAAGGAACACGGGCAAACCTTGGGAAGGGTGAACGCCGGACTTTCTGGGTTCTACAAGTCTCAGCGGCGCCGCCTCCTGTTGTCCATCGCCTGTCACTTCCTGGGCTGGGTGTTCAGTGCGTTAGAGACGTACGTGATCCTGCATTTCCTCGATGTGCCGGTTTCTCTCACGACCGCGACGGTCATCGAGGCGTTCGGGACCGGCATTCGCTTTGCCACCTTTCTCGTACCGGCCCATCTCGGTGTGCTGGAAGGGGGGCACGTCGCGATTTTCCTCGCGCTCGGGCTGGAAGCCGCGACCGGTTTGTCTTTCAGCCTGGTGAGGCGGGTGCGTGAAGCTGCATGGATCGGCCTCGGGTTCACGGTCCTCGCGGAGCGACGATCGCTGGTTCGCGGTATGCCTACCTCGGCCCCAGAGGCATAGGGTATGTGCGGGATCGCTGGGTTCGTCGCGCCGCCCGGGGAGCGTGCGGACCGGAGCGTGCTCGAGCGCATGGTCGCCGGCCTCCGACACCGGGGTCCCGACGCCGTCGGCTACCACGTGGACGGCCGCGTCGGCCTGGGCATCGCACGCTTGCGGGTCATCGACCTCCTGACCGGCGACCAGCCCATCGCGAACGAGGACGGTTCCGTCCATGTCGTTCTGAACGGTGAGATCTATAACTTCTCAGCCCTTCGGCAGTCGCTCATCAGCCTCGGGCATCGATTCAAGACCCGCTCGGATACCGAGGTCATCGTGCACGCCTGGGAGGAGTACGGCGAGCACTGCCCCGAAGGCTTCAATGGCATGTTCGCGTTCGCCCTATGGGATCGGCGTCGGGAACAGCTCTTCCTCGCCCGCGACCGGATGGGCGAGAAACCTCTCTACTACACGCGAGCGCAGGGATGCCTCGTCTTCGCCTCGGAGCTACGCGCCGTACTCGCTCACCCCGCCGTGAGCCGGGAACTGGACCTCGAAGGTGTCTCCCGCTACCTCGCGTACGACTACGTTCCGGATCCGCACTCGATCATCCAGAACGTCCTGAAGCTTCGACCGGCGCATACCCTGACCGCGACCGACGGAAAGCTCTCGGTCCAGCGTTACTGGGACGTCCCGTTCAAGCCCGAGGCCGCGATCGACGAGCCCACCTGGTGCCTCCAGATTGCCCGACGCCTGGACGAGGTTGTCCGGCTTCGACTCAACAGCGACGTCCCCCTCGGCTGTTTCCTGAGTGGCGGGATCGACTCGGCCGCCATCACGGCAACGGCCGCGGGGCTGCGCGCGGGCATCCGAACGTTCTCGGTGGGCTACGCCGAGAGTGAGTACGACGAACGTCCGTTCGCGCGGATCGTGGCAGCGCGGTTCGGGACGCGGCACGAAGAGCTGGAGGTGTCCGCCGACGATGCCCGTCGCGTGCTGCCGCGGCTCGGCGCGCTCCTCGATGAGCCCATCGCCGACATGAGCTTCGTGCCCCTGTACCTCCTCTCCCGCGCCGCCCGGGGCAGCGTGACCGTCGCGCTCACGGGTGATGGCGGCGATGAGCTCTTCGCCGGCTACCTCACGATGGCGGCCGCGTGGTGGCACGATGCCTTCGCCCGCCTTCCACGCGCGGTGCGACAGGGGCTCCGGAGCGTAGCCGAGCGGGTCCAGGCCACGCCCGAACCGCTGCGTGAGTTCTTCCGAGCCCTCGAGTACCGCCGCGAGGCGCGGAACCAGGCGCTGCTCGGCGGTCTACCGCCGGACCGACACTCGCTGTTGCTCTCTCCGCAAGCGCGTGCGGCACTGGGCGGCTTCGACGCGTATGCGGATATCGAGGCGGCACTTGACGGCTGCGTGTCAGATGATCCGACCGCCCGTCTGATCTATCAGTACTGCAAGCTTTACCTGGCGGGCCAGAACCTGGCCAACACCGACCGCGCCAGCATGGCGGTCGGGCTCGAGCTTCGAGCACCCTTCCTGGACCACACGTTTGTCGAGTTTCTCGGCCGCATCCCATCCCACCTGAAGCTCACCGGGTTCCATCGGTGGAAGGCGCTGCCGAAGCGAGCGCTCGCCGATCGGCTGCCACCCGAGACCCTGAAGCGACGCAAACAGGGATTCGGAGCGCCGTTCGGCCTATGGTTCCGCGGCCCCCTTGCAGAGCCCCTCCAAGAGCTCCTCGCGCCCGAGCGTGTGCGTGCCGGCGGGATCTTCGATGAGGCGGCCGTTTGGCGACTGGTCACCGAGCATATCCACGGCGCGCACGACCATCGCAAGGCACTCTGGGCCGTACTCGTATTCGAACTCTGGCGGACTTCTCACCTGGGCGACGGCGCCTGACCATCATGTGGTCGGGGCCCTGCTCTTCCTGATCGGCGTGGGCCTGGTCCTGTGGGGCGCGGAGCGGCTTACCGACGGCGCCCTCGGCGCGCGGCAGCTCGGGCGAGGTGTGGGGAGCGCGCTTTACCTCAGGCCGAAGCCCCGGGCCATGAAGCTGGCCACGAAGACGATCACGACCAGGAGCGCCAGCTCGATGTGGGTGAGCACGTAGAAGGTGTGCGCCCGCGACGTGTCGGGAACCTGGCCGCGTCCGAGCCGGTTGCGCCAGCGGATGAAGGTCAGCATGGGCCAGACTTCCAGGGCGAGGATGAGCGCGAACAGCCCCAGTTTGGTCCAGAACAGCGTCGAGCGTAGGTAGAACTGCGTCCCCTTCTCCAGCCCCCCGAAGGCGCGCAGCAGCCCGGTGGCGATCACGAGCGCCGCGGCGACCCCCCACATGTTGTCGGCCGCGAAGAGCCGCCGGAGGCCGTTGCGGTCGAGGGGGGCTCTGAGGGCCCGGCCGCGCAGGAAGACGCTCGGCAAGCCGATCGCGATCGCAAGCACGTGGAGCGCGGAGACGATGGCCGCCACGGGGATCCCGGCCGACGATCAGCCGCTGCCGGTCAGCTCCTTCCTGACGATCTGGGCCCCCGCCGCCAGCGCCCTGAGCTTGGCGTTGCACATCCCCCGCGGGCTCCAGCCGAAGCCGCAATCGGGGTTGACGGAGAGCTTCTCCGGGCTCACGAACTTCAGCACACGCCGGATCCGCTCCGCCACATCCTCCGGCGTCTCCGGATAGAACCCTTTCACGTCCACGACCCCGGCGCCGAGCTCCCGCCCGTCCTGGTACTGCTGCCAGAGGTCCGCCTCCGCCAGCTCGCGGCTCGCGAACTCCAGGACGAGCTGGTCGGCCCGCGCCTTGAGGATCCCGGGGAAGTAAGGACGGTAGGAGCGGTTGAAGCGCGACCGGCCGAAGCGGTTGCCGAAGCAGATGTGGTAGGCGAGCTTGGCCTTCACGCCTTCTGTGGCCAGGTTGAAGAGGCGGGCCATCTCCTCCCCCGAGACGTTGCCGCGCGCGGGCTCGTCGATCTGGATGAAGTCGGCGCCGGCGTCCACCAGCCCCTTCAGTTCCGCGTTCACGATGCCGACCAGATCGGCCATCAAGGTTTCCCGATTCTTGTAT
>JACQWB010000232.1 GCA_016209385.1 Candidatus Rokuibacteriota bacterium | reverse complement strand
GCGGCGGACGACGGGGTGAGTTTTCCGGGTACGGGTCCCCGTGCCGCCCAGGGCATCTCAGCCTTGGATGGCGCAACCCACCAGCACTTCTCGGTCATGGAAGACTCCACCGCCACTGGGTCCACCCGTCGTTTGGTCGTCCTCCACCCCCAAGCAGGGACACTGATTGCAAATCCAGCCCTCGCCCATCCCTTCGCCTCCCTTGAGTTCGACTCCGCGCCGGTGGCCAACGGTCAATCGGTCACAACTCCAGAGGACACGGCAAAGGCGATCACGCTCACCGGGAGCGACCCCGAGGGTGGGCCGTTGACCTTCTCAATCTCTACTCCGCCAGCCAACGGAAGCCTCACGGCGATTTCAGGCATCACCTGCGCGGCCGGGACGTGTAGCGCCTCAATCACGTACACGCCAAATCTCAACTTCAATGGCTTGGACAGCTTTACCTTCAAGGTGAATGATGGCACGACGGACAGCACCCCGGCGACGGTCCTGATCGACGTCACGCCCGTCAATGATGCGCCCCTGCTCGCGCCGATTGGCAACAAGACCGTGAACGAAGGCCAGTTCTTGCAGTTTACGGTGAGTGCGAGCGATGTGGATGGGGATCCTCTCACCTTCTCTGCAACCGGGCTCCCTCCGGGGGCGACCTTCGATCCGGGCACCAAGACCTTTAGCTACACCCCGGGCTTCGATGTCTCCACAAACGTGGCCAATAGCTTCTTTGATGTTGTCTTCCAGGTGAGCGATGGGGTCGGCGGCACAGCCAGCGAGACGGTGCGGATCACTGTCATAGATGCCCCCGAGAGCGTCACCCAAACCGTTGGTCCAGGTCAAACTGTCACGACAGACACCGAAGCGGATGGTGCCACCGCCACTGACCCCGTGGAGACTTCGGTAACAACGCCCACCGGAGGCACGGTATCCATTGTGGAGTCACCGACGACGACACCCTCACCTCCGGGTTTCTCTTTCCTCGGCGAGCAGGTCAGCATCACAGCACCTGCCGCTACAGCCATCAACCCGCTGGTCATCGTGTTCAGGATCGATGCCTCGCTGGTTCCTGCAGGCCAAAACCAGAACACCATCGCGATATTCAAGAATGGGGTACTGGTGCCTGCCTGCACCGGCGCGCCGGGCGCGGCTTCGCCCGATCCTTGTGTCTCCGCAAGGGCTCTCCTCGCCGACGGCGATGTCCAGATCACGGTCTTGACCTCCAGCGCTAGCGTCTGGAACTTTGGCGTCAGGACGCTGATCCCCGTGACGATCGATATCAAGCCCGGGAGCTTCCCGAACAGCATCAACCCACGCAGCCGGGGCAAGATCCCCGTGGCGATCCTGTCCACGGCTGAATTTAACGCTCCGGCCCAAGTGGATCGGTCCTCTTTAAGCTTTGGCCCGACAGGCGACGAGCGGAGCCTGGCATTCTGCAACACGAGTGCGGAGGACGTGAACGGGGATAGGCGCCTCGACCTGGTCTGTCATTTCGACACCCAGACCGCTGCATTCAAGGCAGGGGACACCCAGGGTATCCTGAAGGGCCGGACTGCCGAGGGGACACGTATCAGGGGAACGGATTCAGTCCGTATCGTCCCAGCAAACTGATGGTGCGATTAGGCGGGCCGCGGGTGCGAAAGCAACGCGACCCGCCAAGGGCCATTTTTTGTCCTCCCGTCCCTGGTCCAGGCCTATCCAGGGCGGAACTGAAAATCTGACCTCTGCCCTATATTCCGAAGTACGCCGCAATGCGGCGGACCGCCAGCCCCCGGGAGATGAACGCCAGCGGAGAAGCTCGAGCTCACGAGCCACGCAGCCGTAACTCGCGTACAGGAGGCCCTATGCCGCTCGCCAGGGTGAACGGAACCGAGCTCTACTACGAGGAGACCGGCCAGGGGTGCGCGCTCGTCTGGAGCCACGAGTTCGCCGGCGACTACCGTTCCTGGGAACCCCAGGTCCGCCACTTCTCCCGGCGCTACCGGGTGATCACCTACAACCATCGGGGCTACCCGCAGTCGGCAGTCCCTGACGACCCCGCGGCCTATCGGAACGAGATCCTCGTCGAGGACCTCCACCAGCTCCTTCGCCACCTGGGCATCGCACAGGCCCACGTCGGCGGCCTCTCCATGGGCGCCAACGTCGCGCTGAACTTCGGCCTCAGCTACCCGCAGATGTGCCGGAGCCTCATCATCGCGGCCTGCGGAAGCGGCACTGTGAACCGCGAGCAGTTTCTGGCCCAGTACGGGCAACTCGTCGCCAGCCTGGAAACGCGCGGGATCGAGGCCGCGGTCGAGCGCTTCTCGAACCTCCCGTCCCGCCGCGGGTTCAGGGAGAAGGACCCGCGCGGTTTCGCCGAGTTCATCGCCCAGCTCAGCGAGCACCCGGCCCGGGCCTCAGCCTGTCTGATGCGCGGCGTCGTGCTGGCGCGGAAGACGATCTTCGAGCTGGAGACGGGGCTCAAGGCCCTCCGCGTGCCGACGCTCATCGTGGTCGGCGACCAGGACGAGCCCTGCCTCGAGCCGGGGCTCTTCATGAAGCGTGTCATCCCCCACGCCGGCCTCGTCACCCTCCCCATGAGCGGCCACACGATGAACGTTGAGGAGCCGGGCCTCTTCAACCTCCACGTGGGCGAGTTCCTGAGCGCGGTGGAGAGCGGCCAATGGGGGACGTGGCGGGCGGGACAGGCTACGAGCGCGTCGCAGTAAAGCCCTTCGAGCGCCCACCCGCGCCTCCGGCGCGGGTACCCGGCCGGCGCAACCTATCTCGGGGGAGGCTTCGGAGGGGGCCGTCGAGGCCCCCTCCGATTACTACCTGAACGCCGGGAACACGTGCTTCGCCAGGAGCTCCATGGAGCGGAGCACCTTCTTGTGCTCCAAGCCCCCGAAGTTGGTGATCGCGAGGAAGTGGGTGAGGCCGGCCGCCGCATAGCGCCGCGCCACCTGGATCACATCCTCCGGGCTCCCGAAGGCGAGCAGGTCCTTCTCGACCAGCAGCTCGAACGGCCGTTGCTTGGCGTAGAGGCGCGTCCTCACGTAGCGGTCCATGGCCTCCCTAGCGTCGGCCCGCGCCTCCTCGAAGCTCTCCGCGCAGTAGGTGTGGAGGCCGAAGGGCACCGTCGCGTCGTCCCGCCGGCCGCCGGCTGCGACGAACGCCTCCCTGAACTGCCGTACGGTCTCGGCGATCTCGGAGAGCTGCTCCGTGGTCGCGTAGGGGATCATCATGATGGGGAAGCCCTTCTGCCCCACGAAGGGCGCCGCCTCGTTCCGAAGGATGGCGACCCAGATGGGCGGGCGGGGCTTCTGGACAGGCAGGACGTTGAGCTGGACGTCCCTCACGCGGTGGTACTTCCCCTCGTAGGTGACGCGCTCGCCGCTCCACGCCCTGAGCACGATTTCCAGGGCTTCGTCGAAGCGGTCGCGCTTCTCCTCAGGGCTCACCCCGAATCCCTCGAACTCGTGCTTCAGGTAGCCCGAGCCCACGCCCAGGTTGAGCCGGCCGCTCGAGAGGACGTCCACCATGGCGTAGTCCTCGGCCACCCGGAGGGGATTGTCGAAGGGGAGCACGACGACCGCCGAGCCTAGTCGGATGAGTCGCGTCCGCTCCGCAGCGGCAGCGAGCCAGATGGGCGGGCGCGGGATCCCGCCGTACTCGTGGAAGTGATGCTCGGCGACCCAGAACGACTCGAACCCCAGCTCTTCCGCCGCCACCACCTGCTCCAGGAGCTCCGCGTAGAACTGGACGCTCGTCCGCGGCAACTCCTTCGGGTAGTGATCCACGACGGAGAAGATGCCGAACTTCATGACGCCTACTGGGCCCAGCTGGTGGCGTAGGCCGGGTCCTCGGCCTTCTCGGCCTCCGGTGTGAGCCGGAGCGAGCGCGTGGTCTCGACGAGCACCGCGATCTCGTTGGTGGCCTCGCGCTGGCGAATGGTCTCGAACGCCTTGGGGTGGGGCCCATGGTGGATGCCCTGCGGATGCAGCGTGAAGGCCCCCGGGGCGATGCCGTGGCGGCTCATGAACTCGCCGGCGTGGTAGAAGAGCAGCTCGTCGTAGTCGATGTTCCGGTGGTAGAAGGGCAGCCGCTGGACTTCGGGGTCCGACTCGAACGGGCGGGGGGCGAAGGTACAGATCGTGCAGGGGTCGGAGTAGAAGGTGGCATGGACCGTCGGCGGCATGTGGTAGCGGGCGCTCACCACCGGACGCAGGTCCCGGACGTTCAACCGCACCGGCGCCAGCTCGCCCTTCCAGCCCACCACGTCCAGCGGGTGGAAGGGGTAGAAGAACGAGGTGAGCTGGCGCTCGCGCTTGACCTTCACCTCCCACTCACCGGACGCCTCCCGATGGGGCGCGGGCTCCGGCGTCTCCAGCATGGCCGGGTCGATGAAGGCGTGCTGCCCCATGAGCCCCCGCTCCGGCAGGGCGAACTCGCGGCTCTCCACGATCAGCGTGAAGGTGTCGCCCAGCTCGGGGATCACCCGATACGTGGTCCCTCTCGGGATCCACAGGTAGTCCCCCGGCTCGTAGGCGAGCGGCCCGTAATCGGTCTCGTACCGGCCGCGACCCCGGTGGATGAAGTGGACCTCGTCGCCGTCGCCATTGCGGAAATAGAACGGCATGGGCTGGCTCCGGCGCGAGATGCTCACCACCGCATCGTCGTTCTCGAGGAGCACGGCGGGCGAGCCTGCCGGCTCCAGGAGGTCCGCCGGCGCGACGCGCTCCCCCAGAAGGAGGCGCGGGCGGAGCGGCCCTTCGACCCTGACCCAGGCGGTCGGCGGGTGGAGGTGGTAGAGGTGGGAGGCCCGGCCGAAGAAGCCCCGGCGGGCGTGCTCCTCCTCATAGGTTCCCTGCGGGATCCCCACGTGCGCCTGCCGCGTGACCTGACCCTTGATCTGAGGAAACATGGCCCCCTCCTCTTCTGTACTCCTACCGGGGCTTCAGCTCGACCCGGTAGCCGTCGGGGTCGCGGAGGTAGATAGAGGCGCCCTGGCCGAAGGCACCGCGGCGCTCGACGATCTCGCCTTCCACGTTGACGCCGCGGGTACGGAGGGCGTCCACCACCTTCCCCAGATCGTCGCAGCGGATCGAGAGGCAGACGTGGTC
>JACQWB010000231.1 GCA_016209385.1 Candidatus Rokuibacteriota bacterium | reverse complement strand
GGCGGCCAGCACGATGTAGATGAAGACGAGCGCGAGGGCGAAGGCGATCACGAAGTTCTGGATTGCCTCGGCGAGGAGCTTCCCCCGCCCGACGGTGACGGTGCCGTACTCCGGCGGCATCTTGACCCCGCGCACAGCCGCGTACCCTTCCCGGAAGGCCTCGGCCAGGGGCTTCTGGTAGAGGTTCGAGATGATCGTGATCGAGCGCTCCTGCGCGTAGCGCTCGATCTGCCCGGGGCTCATCCCCGCCGCCAGCGTCGTCACGTTGACGAGCTTGACGAGCCGGCCGCCGGCCCCAGGGACCATCAGCTCGGCGATGACCCCCGGGTCCTTCCTGAACTCTTCCTTGAGCCTGAGCCTGACGTCGTACTGCTCGCCCGCTTCGCGGTAGAAGCCCACCTCCTCGCCACCCACGAGTGTCCGGAGCGCCGAGGCGATCGCATCCGCGCGGACGCCGAGGTCGGAGGCCTTCTGGCGATCGATGTGGACCTGCACCTCCGGCTGACGGAGCGCCTGGGCGGTGTCCAGGTCCACGAAGCCGGGCTTTGCGGAGAGCGTCTTGATCACCGAGGTCGCGTACTGCTCCAGCCGGTCGAGGTCGGGGCCGCGGAGGATCAGGTTAAACGGGGTCTGCCTGAAGCCGCCCGCCCGGATCAGGTTGATCTGCTGGACGCTGATCCGGAGACCCGGGAAGGCCGCCAGGAGTTGCCGAGCTTCCTGCTTCAGCTCGTCCTGGGTCCGCTTGCGCTCCGAGAGGTGAGCCAGGCCCACATAGATGGAGATGTCGTTGACGCTGGACTGGGAGATGCCGCGGATCCCGATGGTCGTGAAGAGAGTCCGCACCTCGGAGATCTTGCGGAGCTCACGCTCCAGGGTCCCGGCGATCTCGGCCGACCGGTCCAGGGAGGAGCCGGGGGGGGCCTCGGCCACGACCTCGAACTCGCTCATGTCGTCGTCCACGACGAACTCGAGCTTGGAGCTGGTCAGGAGGTACCATCCCGCGACGAAGATGAGCACCGTCCCCGCCAGGACGACGCCCCGGTGCCCGAGGCACCACCCGAGGATCCGTTCGTAGCCCGACTCGACCGCGTGGTAGACGCGCCCCTCTTTGGAGGTAGTTCCGCCATCCCCGTGCGCGTCGCGGCCGGCCAGGATCCGCGCGGCCAGCATGGGCGTCAGCGTGAAGGCGATGACGAGCGAGACCATGATGGCGAAGGTCGTGGTGAGGCCGAGGGAGTTCCAGAACTTGCCCACGAGCCCGCCCATGAAGGCGACAGGGAGGAAGATGACTACCAGCGAGAACGTCGTGGCCGTCACCGCGAGGGCGATCTCCCGGGTCCCGGTGATCGCCGCCTCGAACGGCGGACGGCGTTCCTCCTCGGTGTGGCGGAAGATGTTCTCAAGGACGATGATGGCGTCGTCGATGACGATCCCCGTCGAGAGCGAGAGGCCGAGCATGGTGAGGTTGTTCAGCGTGAAGCCGGCGAGCCTCATCGCGGTGAAGGTCGCGATGATCGCGCACGGGCTCGCGAGCGCGGCGACGAACGCCGGCCGGAGCTTCCTCTCCCCGAGGAAGAAGATCATCGTGGCGACGATGGCGGCGCCGGTGACCTGGAGGACCAGCTCCGGAGTCCCGAACAGGAACGCGGTGCCGACGCCCGAGACGATGGCGGCGATCGCCGCGGTCTCCCACCAGAGGAGGTTCCCGATGAACACCGCGACGATCAGGCTCGCGAGGAGCCCGCCCAGGAGGAGGTGGTCCTGCAGCTCGTGGAAGGAGCGACGGATGAAGCGGGAGAGGTCGCGGACCACCTGGAACTCGATGTCGGGCGGCAGGCCCTTCTTGATCTCGGCGAGCTTGGCCTTGACCGCGTCCACCACGGCCACCGTGTTGGTCCCGGACTGCTTCCGGATCAGGAGCGACACGGCGTTCCTGCCGTCGAGGCGGGAGAGGGTGCGCGCCTCCTGCTCTCCGTCGACGACGCTGGCGATGTCGCTCATCCGGACCGGACTCCCCTTCAAGTCGGCGACGATCAGCTCGCCGAAGGCACGGACGGACTCCATGCGCCCGAGGGTGCGGAGCCCCTCCTCACGCGCTCCCGAGGTGATGCGGCCACCGGGGATCTCGACGTTCTGGCGCTGGAGAGCGTCCTTGACCTGCTGGATCGACAGCCCGTAGGCGGTGAGCTTTGCCGGGTCCACGAAGACCTGGATCTCGCGTCGCCTTTCGCCGACCAGGGTGATCGCGCCGATGTCCTTGACGGTCTCGAGCTGACGCTTGATCCGCTTGTCGGCGATCTCGGTGATCTCGCGAGCGGAGCGCCGGCCCGAGACCACGAGCGCCAGGATCGGGGACGAATCGGGGTCGAACTTCTCGATGATCGGGGCCTCGGTGCCGACCGGGAAACGCGAGACCACCGTGGCGACCTTCTCCCGGACGTCGTTGGCCGCCTCCTGGACATCGCGTTCGAGGACGAACGTCGCGAAGACCTGGGACTGGCCTTCGATCGAGCTCGAGCGCAGCTCGTCCAGGCCGTTGATCGTGTTGACGGCCTCCTCGATCGGCTTGGTGATCTGGCTCTCGATCTCCTCGGGGCTGGCCCCCGGCAGGCGCGTGGTGATCGTGATCGTGGGCAGGTCCACCTTGGGGAAGATGTCCACGCCGAGCTGGACGAAGGAGGCCGCTCCGAGCACCACGAGCGAGGCGATCAGCATCGTCGTGAAGACGGGGCGGCGGACGAAGATTTCTAGGACGCCCACCTCACGAGCCTCCGGCTTTGCCCGAGGTGACGGTGACGGGGGCGCCGTTGAAGAGCTGGGAGAGGTTGCCGGTCGCGACGGTCTCGCCGGGCTTCACCCCTTCCAGAATCTCCACCCAGCCGCCCTGGCGCCCACCGGTCCTGACCTGCCGCTCCTGCACCTTGCCGTCCGCCACCACGAAGATCTTGCTGATCCCGACGAAGTAGGTCACCGCCTCGGCGGGGACGAAGGCCGCGCCGTCGTCCTTCCGCGTGAGGGCCACGCCCTTGGCGAAGAAGCCAGGCCTGAGCCGTCCGTTCGGGTTGGGCACGCGCGCCTCGAGGGCGAGGGTTCGGGTCTGCACGTCCACGGCGGGCGAGACCCGGGTCACCTGGCCCCCGAAGGTCCGGTCCGGGAACGCCTCCACGCTGAGCTGGAGGGGCTGACCGGGTCTGACCTCGGGGGCGAAGCGTTCCGGAATCGTGCCGGTGTATTTCAGCGGGTCCGCCACCACGAGAGTGAAGAGCGCGGTGTTCTCGCGCACGTACTCGCCGGGCGAGACGTGGCGCCGCGCGATCAGGCTCGCCAGCGGGGCGCGCACGGTCGTGTCCGCGAGGCGCTTCCGCGCGAGGTCGAGGCTCGCCTCGCGCTGCTTGACCTGGGCCTCCGCGACCTTGAGCGCCGCCAGGTCCGACTCGAGCTGGGCCTGGCCGATGCGCACCTGGTCCGGGTGCTGGTTCAGCGCGGTCTCGGTCATTCTGAGCTGCGCCGCGGCGACCTGGTGCTGGGTCCGGGCGTGGTCCAGGTCGCGGGCGGCAATCAGCTCTTTGGCGACGAGCTGGCGATTCCGCTCCAGCTCGAGGGCGGCCCAGTCGAGCTGAGCCCTGGCCCGGGTCACGTCGGCCTGGAGCATGGTGATCTGGTCCTTGACACGCGCCAGGTTGGCCCGACTTGCCTCGACGGCGGCCCGCGCCCGGGCCAGCCCCTCGCGGGCGGCCAGGAGGTCGGCCTCGGCCTGATCGGCCGTGAGGCGGGCCTCGCGCTTGTCGAACTCGGCCAGGACCGCGCCGGCCGCCACGTGGTCGCCGAGGTCCACCAGCAGGCGCGTCAGCGTGCCCGCTAGCTCGGACTTGACCTGCACCTCCTCCCAGGCGAGCAGGCTCCCGACGGTCTCGACACTCCGCTGAATCGAGCGGGCCTCGACGCGCGCGACGGTCACCGCGACCGGCTTGACCTCAACCGGCGCCCGCTTGGGATCCTGGGCCTGGGACTGACCGCAGGCGGCGACCAGGAGGGCGATGAGCAGTGTCAGGCCTGCGCCCGAACGGACGCAGGCTACTGCTGAACCGCCGGGTCTCATACTTCCCCCCGTGCCGCGGACACCAGCTGCTCGATCCCGTGGATCACGTCCTTGCGTTCGCCTGGCGTGAGACGCTTGAGCACCCGGGCAAGGCCCTTCACCTGGAGCTGTTCGAGGTTTCGGGCCAGACTCTCCCCATGCCGCGTGAGATAGAGGCGGACTTGGCGACGGTCCCGCGGGTCGTCGGCGCGCTGGAGGAAGGCCTTCGACTCGAGCCGGTCCACCACCTGTGTCACGGCCGGCAGCGTAATGCCGAAGGTCCGGGCCGTGTCGCTGATCAGCGCGCCGGGATTCTTCGCCACGTGGAAGAGGATCTGGGCCTGGGAGTAGTTGAGCTCGAGCTCCAGGGCTTGCTTCCAGAGGATCTGGCGAAAGGTCGAGGAGAGCAGCGTCGTGAGGAGCTCGACCAGGTGCCGGCTGTCGTCGGTCAGACCATCGATCATGTTGGCATATTAGTTAACAGTCTAAACTTTTGCCTGTCAAGCCCCGAGGCGTCGCGAGGCTCGACGCCGGGGTCGGAAATACCGTAGAATCAGTTCGTTGCGGCATTTTTAGAGAATAGGAGGCTCGCGTGGCGATTCAGCGCACTCCCATCACCCGGCAGGGGTACAACCGGCTCAAGGAGGAGCTCGAGCGGCTCAAGAAGGTCGAGCGCCCCCGGATCACCAACGCGATCGCCGAAGCCCGGAGTCACGGCGACCTGTGGGAGAACGCCGAGTACCACGCGGCCCGGGAGAAGCAGTCGTTCATCGAGGGGCGCATCACGGAGCTCGAGGCGAAGGTGAGCCACGCGGAGATCATCGACCCGCCGTCCAACGGCGTGCGGATCACGTTCGGCTCGACCGTGCTCCTGGCCGACGCGAGCGGCAAGGAGATCCGCTATCAGATCGTGGGGTCGGATGAGACCGAGCCCGACAAGGGACGGATCTCCGTTCTCTCGCCGCTGGCCCGGACGCTGATCGGCAGGCAGGTGGGGGACACAGTGGTGGCCCAGGTGCCGGGCGGCAAGAAGACCTTCGAGATCCTCGCTGCCAACTTCGAGTGGAAAGAGTAGGGGGGCGGAGCCCCTAGCTTCGGAGGGCCTCCCGCAGTTCGCGCGTCAGCGTTTCCACGGTACCGCGCGTCCCACCCGCCAGCTTCTGCTTCCACTCCCCCTCGGTCTCAAAGCGCCGGTCGCCCAGCCGCGTGCCCCAGGGTTTGATCCCCTCGCGGATCGCATGGAGGTCGAAGGGGTCCTTCTTCAGCTCCCGGGCGCGCGTCATCACGTCGGGGCTCACCCGGATGAAGGCGCGGAGCGCGGCGCCGGTCTTGATCGAGTACTTGCGCCCCGCCCAGGCCGTCGGGAAGACGCCCGCCAGGGCCTTCACGTAATTCAGGAAGAACCGCTTGGCGCCCTGGCGCAGCTCCTGGATTCGAGTCGCTCCACCCAGCTTCTCCACGGTCTCCAGGAGGTCCACGATCTCCTCCGCGAGCGGGGCCTGGGAGACCTTTCCCCGCCCGGTCCCAAGCATCTTGATCTCGCCGTGCAGCGGCGACGTCTCGTCTTCGTTTAGTGACCGGATCACGTCGTGAGCGAGGGCCTGGTTGGGGTCGGGGTAGAGCTTGCGCCCGGCCAGGCTGATGATGTGCGAGGGGTTGAGGCGAGTGTGCTTCGCGTTGATGGTGACGAACAGCTCCACGATCTGCCGCGCGTCAAGCGAGTCGAAGAGCACCGCCGGCACCTCGATTCCGAGCACCTCGCCCGCCTGGGTCAGGGCGTGGAGGGCGAGGAGCCGGTGCTGGCCGTCCAGGACTCTGAGGACGCCGTGCTCCTCGGGGATCTGCAGCAGCCCAAGGTCATGGTGGCTCGCCATCGGCGTGAAGGTGAAGTGCTTCTCCGAGGTGATGATCACTGCCCCGGGGATCGCCGGGAGCGTGCCCGCCTCCTTGCAGTCCCGGTAGTAGCTCACGAGCTCCTCGATCTTGCGATGGATGACCGGACGCTGGTACGCGGCTTCACTCTCGGAGATGCGCTTCTCGAGCAGCTCCCAGTTGACTCGTGAGCGGGGCGAGCGCTTGACCTTCGGCGCCTCCTTGGGCGGCCCGCCGGTGTAGCCGAGCACCTCGAATTTCACCAGCCGATCGATGTCTTTGGCAGAAAAGGAGGCCTGGTAAAACTCGACGCCGAACTGCTTTACCCGATGGGCCGGAACCGTGATCATGAACCCCTCCCGGGTCGCCCACACTCTATACGAAGGCCCAAACCCCTGTCAACAGAGGACTTTTCAGTCCGTGGGGCTTTCTACCACTGTATATAGTAGCTTTGCAGCGATCGAGCTGCAGGATACTGTGGAAAAAGCGCTTCGGAGTGGGGTCGGACCCGACCGCCTTCCCATTTGCGTATGGGGGAAAAAATTGGTAAGCCTTGAGCCAGCTTTGGAAGAGGCGCCCCGCAAAGGAGGTCCCCAATGAAACGCTGTGTGACCCCGTTGGCTCTGACCGTTACCTTTACCTGGCTTCTGGTGGGGCCGTTGGCCTTTGCTCAGGAGAAAGCGAAACCCGCGGCGTCCGGCGAGATGCCAGCCCACATCCAGGCGGCCCACGTCTTCCTGACGGCCTGGGGCAAGGGCAACTGGGCCGCGGCGAAGGCCGTGGCGGCGGAGAAGGTCCAGGTGAAGGCGGGGGATAAGGTCTTCAGCCTGGACCTCGAGAGCGGGAAGGCAGAGGTGACCCTGAGCTTCCCGTTCAAGGGGATCTCCACCGTGCGCGTGGAAGGCAAGGTCAAGGGTGTGACCGTGGAGGAAATCGGCCTCAAGACCGGGGAGACCGAGAGGCGGGGGAAGGGAACGCTGACGCTGGAGGAGAAGGACGGGAAGTTCCTGGTGACCGGCGTGGCCGTCGAGTAGCCCGGCTGCGGCGCCGCGAGTCCTCACGCCCCACGCCAGCGGTAGCAGACAAGGGGTGACCCATGAAGCGGATCGTCAATAAATCCGAGGCCGAGTGGCGCGAGTCCCGGGATGGGTTTCCGCGGACGGTGCATCTCATGATCGAGCCCGGCAGCGCGGGAGCGGAGCGCCTGGCGATGGGGACCGAGGAGGTGGCGCCGGGGAGCCAGATCCCGGTGCACGTTCATGCCGAGGCCGAAGAGATTCTCTTCGTGTACCAGGGGTCGGGCCGGGCCAGGGTGGGCGACGAGGAGGTGGAGGTCGGTCCGGACACGGCGATCTTCATTCCGCCCGGGACGCCTCACGGCTTCGTCAACCACACCAATGAGCCCGTGCACCTGACGTGGACCTTCGCGCCGCCCGGGGAGCAGGAGAAGTTCAGGGTCGCCGAGGCCTGGAAGCACATCTCCTCTCCCCCTCCCCCGGCGGGAAACCCGAGCGGGGGCGGCTGAAGGAGTGACGCGATGGCGGGCAAGCTCTTCGAGGAGCTCACGGTCGGCGACGTCTTCCGCCACCAGCCGGGCCGCACGGTCACCGAGGCCGACAATGTCTTCTTCACCTGCCTCACGATGAACCCCCAGCCCCTCCACCTCGACTTCGAGGCGGCCTCGAAGGCCGAGTTCGGCAAGCCGCTCGTGAACAGCCTGCTGACCCTCGGCATCGCCGTGGGGCTCTCGGTGGGAGACACCACGCTCGGGACCACGGTTGGGAACCTGGGCTTCGAGAAGGTGGAGTTCCCCAAGCCGGTCTTCCACGGCGACACGATCTACGCCGAGACCGAGGTCGTCGAGAAGCGCGAGTCGCGCTCGCGCCCCCAGTGGGGGATCGTGATCTTCGAGCACCGGGCCCTGAACCAGCGCGGCGAGCTCGTCATGCGCTGTCGGCGCGCCGCCATGATGCGCCGGAAGACCTCCGACGCTGCCGGTTGATTCTGTCCGCGCCGCCCGGTATTCAATGCCCTGGTCCACTCGTGCGCGGAGTTTCCAGTGGCTTGCGATCAGGTCCGGACATGGCTAAAATGGCGCTATGAGGCGGGCTAAGATCTCGGAGTTGCGCAACCATCTCAGCCGATATTTGGACCAGGTGCGACGTGGCGAAACGATCGAGGTCGTCGACCGCAACATCCCGGTCGCACGGGTCGTTCCGGTGACGCCAGGGAGCCGAGGCAGAGGGGAGGAAGACCGGGCGCTGATCGAGCGGCTCCTGCGAAGCGGCCACGTCAGGAGTGGCCCGCTTAAGGGCGTTCCCGAAATCGTGAAGCGATTGCCTCCCGGCCCCGTGAAGTCAGGCGTGCTGGACGCGCTTCTGTCGGAACGTCGGGTAGGCCGGTGAGGTTCTGGGACGCCTCGGCTATTGTTCCTCTGGTGTGCCGTGAGCCGCTTTCCCGCCGGACTCGTATCCTTTACCGGCAAGACCCGACGCTGGTGGTGTGGACGTTAACACCTACCGAGGTCCTGTCAGCCCTGTCTCGGAAACGCCGTGACGGCGTCCTCACCCAGGATGTGTTCCGAGGGGCCAGGCGGCGGTTGGATCTGCTGATTCGTGACTGGATGGAGGTCTATGACGTGGACGCGGCGAAGGTGCGCGCGCATCGCCTTCTGGAGACGCACCCGCTCCGCGCGACGGATGCGCTTCAATTGGCGGCCGCTCTGGTCGCGGCGTTGGATAGACCGGGAGGGTTTGAGTTCGTGACCTTCGATGAGATTCTCGCGTCGGCGGCCGAGCGAGAAGGCCTCTCGGTTCTCGGTCTCGACTGACGCGGCCCGACCATCTGCATGACGCGGCTCCGGCGCTCGCTCCACTTCGTCCCGGGCGGAAACGAGCGGATGATGACCAAGGCCCTCACGCTCCCCGCCGATGGGCTCATCCTGGACCTGGAGGACGCGGTCACGGTGGAGAAGAAGGCCGAGGCGAGGGGGGTGGTGCTCCGCTGGCTCCAGACCCTGGATTTCGGGGGCATGGAGCGCTGGATCCGGATGAACACCCTCGCCACGGGCTTCGGCGAGGCGGATCTCGAGGCGACGATCGAGGGCCGCCCCGACGGCTACGTGGTTCCCAAGCCGCGCAACGCGGCCGATATTCGAGTCATCGCCGGCATCCTCGACAGGCTCGAGGAGAAGCACGGCATCCCGTTCGGATCGACCAGGCTCGTCCTGATCGCCACCGAGACTCCCGAAGGGCTCCTCAATATCGCCGAGGTGGCCCGCGCGAGCCCGCGAATCGCCGCGGTCTCCTGGGGGATCGAGGACCTGTCCGCGGCCATGGGCCTGCCCCGGACCCGCGACGCCGAGGGGCGGTTTCTCGACATCCCGCGTTACGCGCGCGTCATGACGGCCGTGGCTGCAGCGGCCGCGGGTGTGGAGGCGCTCGACACGGTGTTCACCGACATCCAGAACCTGGAGGGGCTCCGCCGCGAGTGTCGGGAGGCGGTGTGGATGGGGTTCACGGGCAAGATCTCGATCCATCCGAGCCAGATTCCGGTGATCAACGAGGTGTTCACGCCGTCGCCGGATGAGGCCCGCGAGGCCCAGGAGCTGATCGCCGCCTTCGAGGAGCACCGGGCGAAGGGCGCGGGAGCCTTCGCCTTCAAAGGCCAGATGGTGGACGTGCCCCACCTGACGCGCGCGCGGAAGATCGTCGAGCGGGCCCGGCTCGCCGGGGCGCTCTGATAGGATGCTGACCAACTTCGAGCGCGGGCTTGGCCCGCGCAGTCCAGGGGGGAGGTATCGGAAGGGGGGCGGAGCCCCCCTCCGAGGAATCTGATGGCGATCAAGCGGATCGCCTTCCTGGTCTTTCCGCGCCTGACCTTCCTCGACTTCGTCGGGGCCTATGATGCGCTCCGTCGGATCGCGGCGATGAGCATCGACCCGGAGGTGACCCACCGGATCATCGGTACCGAGAGCGAGATTGTTGACGACACCGGACTCGTGATGAAGCCCGATTCCGTTTACGAGGAACTTGCGTCGTTCGACCTTTTATACGTCCCGGGCGGCTTCGGCACGCGCGAGTTGGCCAACGATGCGCGCTGCATCGACTACCTCAGGAGCTGGGGCCCCGAGCGGCCGCTGACCTCGGTCTGTACCGGGGCGCTCCTCCTCGGCCGCGCGGGCTACCTCAAGGGCAAGCGCGCCACCACCCACCACCGGGCCTACGACCTGCTCCGCCCGTACTGCCGCGAGGTGGTCACTGACCAGCGAATCGTGGACGAAGGCCAGGTGATCACCGCGGGAGGGGTGTCGTCGTCCCTTGACCTCGGGCTCTATCTGGTGGAAAAGTTCTGGGGCGCCGCCGCGCGCGAGAAGATCGCCGCCCAGATGGCGTACCGCGCCTACTCGCCGGTCTGAGTTCGTGCTCGGCGGCGAAGAGGTGACGGGCGAACCGGCGGCGTGCTCGCGATGCGCGCGCAGCGTTGCGCCGGGACCCCGCTATGTCTTCGGCGCCGGACCGCGCCGCGAGGTCCGCTGCCTCGCGTGCGCCTTGTGCTATCCCCCGATGATCTGGAAGGCGCTCGCGGTCGCCGCGCTGGTCGGGACGATCCTGACCGTGATCAACCAGGGGGACGTGTTGCTGGCGCAGGAGATTACCAGGGTCGGGCTGATAAAGATTCTGCTCACGTATGCGGTGCCGTTCTGCGTCTCGGTCTACTCGGTCGTGGCGATGAGCCGCGAGCCGAGCGACCCGCGCGGGTCCGGGAGAGTATCGAGCTGAACCGGGAGCCGGTCAGTGACGCCGGAGATGCCGCCGCCACCGAGGGTTCAGCCCGAGCGCCTCCTGGGCCACCGGTTCGCGGCGGCCATGGGAATTGTGAACGGCCCGGGTGTTCGGTATACTCCCGTCCAACCAGCATCCACCCAGAGGAGGATACGGCCATGAGACGATGGGTTGCTCTGCCCCTGGTCCTCTCTCTCATCCTGGTCCCGGCCGCGGCGGCGCAATGGAAGCCCGAGGTCAAGTTCATCAAGATCGGTGTGGCTACCGCCGGCGGAGACTGGTTCAGGGCGGGCGCGAAGTTTTCCACGATGATCCCCCAGGTCTTGCCGGAGATTTCGGCGACCACCCTCATGGGCGGGGGCGTCGTCAATGTCGCCAAGGTGGGCAAGGGCGAGGCTCAGATCGCCTTCGCCCTGACGCCCTCCCCGGAGGAGGGCTACCACGGGCGGGGGACCTTCAAGGAGGCGTACAAGAACGTGCGCCTCGTCGCGAGCAACCTCGGCCGCACGGTGACCATTGCGCTGTTCGTTCTCAAGGACAGCCCGATCAAGACCCTCGCCGACCTCAAGGGCAAGCGCATCGTTCCCGGCGACCGCGGCTGGGGGACCACCGTGCTCGCGGAGGCCGTTATGGCCGCCGCCGGGATGGCGCCGGAGAAGTTCAAGGCCGAGGGCGGCAGCATCAGCTACACCTCGATCGCGGACCGCTCGAAGGCGCTCCAGGACCGCAACCTGGACGCCATCTTCATCCCCGCCCAGGTCGCGTACCCAGACCTGATGGTGGTCCAGCAGGCGATCGGGCTCCGAGCGATCCCGCTCTCCGCGGACGTGGTGGAGCGGACCACCTCGATGGTCCCGGGTGCTGTCAAGGGCAAGGTCCCGAAGGGGCTCTACGGCGTCGTAGCCGAGGAGTTCCCCTCGCCTGGCTTCCTCCAGCAACTCATCGTGGACGCGAATCTGTCTGACGAACTGGTCTACCGGCTGACTAAGCTGTGGTGGCAGCGAATTCGAGAGATCGGGGAGATCGCGCCGACCTTTGACCAGGCTGATGTCAAGCTGGCCATGGAGGGAGCCACCATCCCGTTCCACCCCGGAGCGCTGCGCTACTACAAAGAGATCGGGATCGCCCGCTAGCACGATGCCGAAAAAGGCCTCTCCCGCCCGAGTGTTCTCGTGCTCCGGAGCGAAGCGCTCCGAGCGCGGGCTTTGCCCGCGCCACCCGCTCCGCGGGGGAGGCTCGGAAGGGGGGCAGAGCCCCCCTCCGAGGATCTAGGTCCCGCTGAGCATGCCCGATGGCCGAGACCCCGCCGGGGGTTGAGCCGTCAGCCGTTGACTGGCTCCTCCGGCGGGGCCCGAGCCCGCAAACTGCTCTCGCCTTCGGGATTGTCCTCCTCTCCGTCTCCCTGAGCCTCTTTCATTTCTACAGCACCTACTTCGGCCAGGCAGAGGCTCACACCCACCGCTCCACCCACCTGGCCTTCATGCTCCTCCTCGCCTTTCTCTTCTTCCCGCTAGGGCGGAAGAGCTTCAGCGACCCTCTCGGCTTACTCTTCCTCGTGGACCTTGCGTGCATGGCCGTGGTCCTGGCGGCCCAGGTGTACACGCTCCTGAACATCTTCCATTTCGTGGACCCGGCCTACTCCGCGACCACCACCGACATCCTGCTCGGAAGCCTCTTGATCCTGGTCGTGCTCGAGGCGACGCGGCGGACCGTCGGGTGGGGGCTCACGCTCACGACGGTCTTCTTTCTCCTCCAGACCTGGCAGGCCGACAAGTTCTTCTGGATCTTCTACGGCCCGCCGACCCCGTGGCGGACGATGGTGGAGAGCCTGTTCGGCAAGGAGGAAGGGCTCTACGGGATTCCGATGGCCATCATGAGCTCGATCCTGATCCTCTTCATCATCTTCTCCGGCTTCCTCTCGATGACCGGGATCGGCGACTTCTTCGTCAAGCTGGCCACTGCCCTGGCCGGGCGCCTCACGGGCGGGCCGGCCAAGGTCTCGGTCTTTTCGAGCGCGCTCCTCGGCACGATCTCGGGGAGCGGCGTGGCCAACGTGCTGATGGACGGGGTCTTCACCATCCCCATGATGAAGCGCGTGGGGTACGGTGCCACCTTCGCCGCCGCCGTGGAGGCGACGGCCTCCATCGGGGGTCAGATCATGCCGCCGATCATGGCGGCGGCGGCCTTCATC
>JACQWB010000230.1 GCA_016209385.1 Candidatus Rokuibacteriota bacterium | reverse complement strand
GGTTATCATCGGCTGCTCCCCGAAGAAATCAGAGCCTACGACAATCGGAGGGGGACACCCACGCCTTCGGCGTGGGTACCCGGGCCCCCTCCGAGGCCTCCCCCGGGAAGGGTGGTTCGAGCCGAGGGGCTGCCGACGAGCCGCAGGCGAGGAGAGCCACGAGGCGAGGACCGAGTTGGTTGCGCGGGCGAAGCCCGCGCTCGAAGGGCGTTACTCCGACACGCTCCTTCGCGGACCGGCGTGGGCCGGGCTGGCCCTCCGGCGAGGGACTCCGCCAGCGATTCGCTACTCGTAGCGGCTGACGTGCAGGTGGACGCCGTGGCTCGACCCGGGTTCAACCGTCACCTCGCCCGCGCCCTTCAGGATCGCGGCACCCGCAGCCTCCAGGCGTCGGACCAGGCCGTCCAGGTCCTCCGCGACCATGGAGAGGGCGACGATGCCTTCCAGCCCGCCGACCTCCTCCCGCGGGACGATGAGGAGCGCGCCGCCCCCCACCGAGAGCATGACGCGGGGCCCGCTGTTGCTGAACTGCTCGGGGAGCGTGAAGAGACGCTGGAAGAGTTGTGCCGTGGCGGTGGGATCCGTCGCCCCGATCACGAGGCGCTTGACGCGGAGCGGAGAGGGCACGGGGAGCGCGCCGGGCGTGGGCGTGACCAGCTCGACGAGCACCCGCGCGCACGACGACGGGTGGATGAAGGCCACCAGACCCACGAACCCGGGTCGCGGCACTTCGTCGATGAGCGCCACGCCTTTGGCCTTGAGCGCGCGGAGCGCCCCGGCGATGTCGCCGCACTCGAAGCACAGGTGATGCAGGCCCTCGCCGCGCTTGGCCAGGAAGCGTCCGACAGCGGTCCCGGCCGCGACGGGCTCGAGGAGCTCCACCTGGCTTTCGCCCGCGGCGAGGAGGGCCGCCCGGACTCCGTGGTCAGGAATCTCAGCCTCGCGAATGAGCGGCAGCCCGAGCGTGTCGCGGTAGAAGCGGTAGGCGACCGGGAGCTTCTCGACGGCGATGCCGACGTGATGGATCTTCACCACCATGGTCGTGCGCGCGTCGCTGCGAGGTGGGTCACGGCTCTCCACCCTACCCGAGCCCTCCCGCAAATTCAACTCGGGCCTCGCCTCGTGCCGGGCCTGCCTCCCGGCATGGCCGACGGCCCTCGGCTCGAAAATCTAGTCGGGCCTCGCCTCGTGCCGGGCCTGCCTCCCCGGGTTCGAGCGCGGGCGTCGCCCGCGCGATCCGGGGGGAGGTATCGGAAGGGGGGCGAAGCCCCCCTCCGAGTGATGGCCGACGGCCCTCGGCTCGAAAATCTAGTCGGGCCTCGCCTCGTGGCTCTCCTCGCCTGCGGCTCGTCGGGAGCCCCTCGGCTCGAAAATCCACCCTCAGGGGCTCGCCTCACGGTCAGCGAGGATCGTGCAGCGCGGGTGACGCTGGAGGATCGACGCCGGAACCTCGGGGGTCACCGGGCCATCGAGGAGCTTTCTCAGCGCCGTGCGCTTGGCTGCCCCGCTGACAAGGACCACGACCTCTCGGGCTCCAAGGATGGTCGCGATCCCGAGCGTTACGGCCCGGTCTGACACCGCGCCCTGGATCACGTCGTCCGTGAGAATGTAGCGCACCGTTTCGGCGAGCAGCCGCACGGGCCGCGTCCGCGAGTCGAACGGGCTCCCGGGCTCGTTGGAGGCGACGTGGCCGTTGGGCCCCAACCCCAGCATGATCACGTCCAGGCCGCCCACCTCGGCGATCGTCTCCTCGTACTCGGCGCACATCGCCGCCAGGTCGGAGGCCTCCACCCGGAACGGGTGGCGGTTCGGCGGCGGCACCCCGGCCCAGGCGAGGAACTCGCTCCGCACCTGGCGCCAGAAGTAGCCATCGCTCGGCGCCGGCGGGCAGAGTTCGTCAACCGAGAAGACCTGTATGCGCGAGAAGTCGACGGGGGAGCGCGCCTGTGCGTCACGGAGAAGCCCGTACATCCGGCGCGGGGTCCGTCCCGCGGGCACCGCCATGGCCAGCTCCGGCCTGGCGGAGACGCGCTCCCGGAAGAGGCGCATCGCGGTCCCGGCGAGCTCCTCCGCGTCGGGGCAGACGATCAGCTCCATCCCGCCGCCCCCGGCCGAGGGAGGTCACGCCTCCTTGAACAGGCGCTGGAACTCGGACCAGGGGATCGGCGCGACCTTCGCCACCTCCAGGTTCTCCTCCACATGCGCGACCTGCTTCATCCCCACCAGGGCCGACCCGATCCCCGGCGTCGAGCGGACGAACTGGAGCGCGCGCTGGGCGTCGGTGGCGAGCCCCGGGAGGAAATCGCCGATCACGGCCGGGAGGTTGCGGGTAAGCTGTCCCTGGTAGACGGAGGCGGACGCCATCACATAGATCCCGAGGCGGCGCGCCGCTTCCAGCGCGGACACGGTCGCGCCGTCCACCGCCTGGTTGGCGAACGTGAAGGCCTCGGTCATCGCGAGGTTGTACGGGAGCTGGATGACCCTGAAGTGATGACCGGGGCCGGCGACGGCCCGCGCCGCTTCAACCAGCTCGGCCAGCGACAGGTAGTCGGTGGCGCGCGACGGCTGGCGGCAGCCGTTCCAGGTGGCGGTGCCGTAGCGGCGAATCCTGCCGTTCTCGACTGCCGACTCGAGAAAGGCGAAGGCCGCGCGGAGCCGGGCGAGGAACTCCGAGCGGCCCACCTCGCCGAGCTGGGTCTCCGGGTTGTGGAGGTAGTAGATGTCGAGGGTCTCGAGCCCGAGGTTCCGCCGGCTCCGCTCGAGCTGGTCCTCGAGGTAGGGCGGGGTCATGGCGTGGCAGCCGGCCACGACATCATCGGGGCGGAGGATGCCGGGGCGGAGGTAGGTCTCGGTGAAGTAGTCCCGCACGTTGGACGGCGGCGCGCCATCGAAGGGAATGAACCCGCCCTTGGTGGCCACGACCACCTCTTCGCGCTTCAGCCGGCCCGAGCCGATGAGCTCGGCCAGCGCTTCACCGATGGCCCGCTCGCTCCGCTGGTGGCGGTAGTTCACCGCGGTGTCGATGACGTTCGCCCCCAGCTCCAGCGCCCGGATCGCGGCCTCCCGGTAGAGCCGGTCGGTGGCATCATCCTCGGGACCGAGGTAGGTGCCGATCCCGACCGAGGAGAGGGCGCAGTCTTCGAGGAGCCTGAAGTGGTCGGCGACCGCGCGCGTCGCGCGCTGACGGTAGGCGGCCGTCCCCTCAGGCGTCGCGTAGCCAGGGATCATCCGTCGCCCTTCCGCTCGATGCCGATCGCCCGGTCCACGGAGAGCGGCCCGCCCCCGAGGAGGAGGACCGCGACGGCCAGCGCACCGAGGGCCAACGCGAACTCCATCCCGCCCCGGTCGACGAAGAAGCCGGGCACGTGAACCTTGAGGACGGCGGTCGCCATCTGGACGGCGACGAGGAAGGCGGCGACCCGGGTGAGGAACCCGACCACGAGACAGATCCCGCCCGCGAACTCGACCAGCCCGGCGACCCAGGCCCAGAACAGGCCCGGCACGAGCCCGATCTTGACGAAGAAGTCGGCGGTGGGCCCCAGGCCCGGACCGCCGAAGGCGGCGAAGAGCTTCTGCATGCCGTGCGGGACCATGATGACGCCCAGGACGAGCCGCAGAACGAGGCAGGCAGTCCCGAGCGAAGCCGAGCGCTGCGACGACATGGGCGTATTATACCCGAGCGGTTCCCGCCGCCTAGGAGCCTGTCCGAGTAACGCCCTCCGAGCGCGGGCTTCGCCCGCGCAATCGAGTCCTGGGGGAGGCCTCGGAGGGGGCCGTCGAGGCCCCCTCCGATTGTTCTACCTCTCGCGATAGAGCAGCAGGAGGATTCCGACCAGCGCGAGCCCCGGCCCCCAGAGGCGAGCCGGTACGCGGTTGCCCGGGGGCGGCAGCCTCAGCTCGAGCCAGCGCGTCCACCCCACGAAAAGGCCGAGGAGGCCGAGCGGGGTGTGGGTCACCTCGACGAGGAACTCCGCCTTCAGGTTGAACATGGCGTGGGAATGCGTGATGAGGAGCCCGCCGGCGGCGGCGGCGCAGAGCGGGAAGACCAGCGCCCAGCCCGGTGAGCGAAGCCGGCGGGTCCGCACCATCCACTCGAAGAGCCCGAAGGCCACAACGACGAGGACGAAGATACGGTGCTGGAGGACGTCGGGGAGCGCCATGCTCTCCCAGAAGCCGGCGGGGCCGAGAGGCCAGGCCCGGGGGTCGTTTCTCACGAAAAGCACCGCCGCCAGGCCGAGAAAGAGGAGCGGCCAGTGACGCGCCCAGCGCGCCCATCCGGCCCGCTCGAGGCTGGCCAGGAGCCCCATGGCCAGGATGAAGAGGCCGGCGACGTGGTGGTTATACTCGGACCAGGCGTACTCCTCGGGTCTGCGCGACGCGCGAAGGTCGGTGATGGGGGCTGCCGAGGCCAGGAGCTCGTCGATGGTCGGCGTCGTGAGCGAAGGCCAGCGCGGCGCGAACCGCGTAGCGACCTCGGCGAGCGTGGCCCGGTCCACGACGACGTCCACGGCGGGCGGGAGGGAGGTGAGCGAGGCGGCGGCGAAGAACGCGGTCATGCCGAGGCCGACCTCGACTTCCACCAGCCGCCGGAGCCCCAGCAGCGAGGCCCCCCCGCCCCGCACGAGCCGCCGCACCGCCACGAAGTTCATCCCGCCCAGGAAGAGGAGACCCGCCAGAACCACCGCCTTGGTCAGGACCATCACACCGTAAGCGGTACCGACCAGCGCCCGAATCCCGTCCACGTAGGAGAGCGAGAGGCCAAGCCCGGCCGCGACCAGGATTGCCACGGCGGCGAGCGCCAGTCCCGAGAAGCGCTGAAGCACCGCGGCTGGCCAGGATCGCTCAGGACGCCGCAGGGCGAAGACCATCAGGTGGACCAGCCCGCCGACCCAGACACCGGCGCCGATCTGGTGGAGGGCATCCAGGGCCAGCAACGGAGCCCGGCGCTCGAGCCTCCCGGCGGCGTGACCGAGCCACGCCGAGCCCGCCCCCAGCACCAGGGCGCAGACGACCAGGACAGTCCACCCGCCGCGGGCCGCGGGTCGTTGGCGGAGGACGCGGCAGCCCACCAGCACACCGACGCACGCCAGGAGCCTGACCAGGTTCGCGCGAAAGAACGCGGCGCGGAGGGCCTCGCGCACGGGCCAGCCGGCCTCGTCGGCGACGGAGGCGAGCTGGAGCAGCACGGCGAGGGATTGGGCGAGCGCCATCCCGAGGGCACCCAGGGCCACGAGCCCGAGTGTCCGGCCGAGCAGCGGGCGCGGGTCAGGCTGGCTCGAAACGAGCGGTCGGAGGACCACGAGCGCGAAGGCGACACCGCCCAGGACCAGGGCCTGGCCCGTCAGGCCGAGAGCCCGGAGCAGGACGTCAGCGAAGGCGGCCACGGACGCTTACGGCCCGGGAGCGACGACGAAGGGAAAGCTCCCCCGCGTCACGTGACCGTCGGTCGAGAACACGTGCCACTCGAGCGTGTAGGTCCCGCGGGCGAGGGGGGGAACGGGCGCGATCAGGTGATCGGGGGCCCCGTCATCCGAGAGCCGGAGGCGCAGCCGGCCGGGGCCCGGGCCGACGAGCCAGACCCGGGAGAGCGTCTTCTCGATCCGGCTGTTGAACCGGATGACGACGCGGGAGAGCGCGGGCGACACCGTCGAATCGGGGCGCGGCAGCGACTCGAGGACCAGGGCGTGGGCCGAGGCCGGCCCGACGGGTCCCAGCGCGACGATCGCGGCAGCGGCGAGGATCAACCCCACGCGTGTCGCGCGGGGGATCACCGCCAGTCGTCCAGGATGAAATCGCCCGGGTGCTCGTAGTCCTCCAGCTTCCCGCGCTTCATGCGAACCATGGTGACGTCGAGGTAGTAGCCGCGCTCGAGCAGCGCCTGATAGGCGCTCCAGTAGTACGTGTAGACGGGCACGATCACCCGCTGGAGGGCGCCGCCGTGGGCGATCTCCTCGAGGGTGGCCAGGAGCTGGTGGAAGCACTCGGGTCTGCGGTGGCGCGGGTCGAGGGCGAGAAACTTGACGTAGAGGGATCCCTGGGGCGCCTCGCTGACGCCGGGGGTGTGGTAGATCGCGAAGCCGAGGAGGTCCCGGCCTTTCTCCAGCACCAGGGTGTCCCCGAGCGCGAGGCCGTCCACGATCTCCACCTCTTTCCCGACGTCCATGCCCCGGTAGATGGCGTGGGTGAGCCGCCGGAGCTTCTGCATCGTGCTCTTCTTCCTGACCTCTTCCAGCTCCGAGAACCGGTGCGTCTCGCCGACGGCCTTGACCGGCACGATCTCCCGGCGATCGAGCGCCTTCACGGTGATGGCGACGAGACCCTTGGGCTTGAAGCCGTGCTTCTGGTAGAAGCAGAGGTGCTTCGGGCTCTGGGGGTAGGTGGCGAGGCCCTGGAGCGCGACCTTGTTCTCGTCGAAGAAGGCCTCGGTCGCCTTGAGGAGCTGCTGGCCGATGCCCTGGTTCTGATACGTGCTGAGGACCGCGATCGGGCCCACCAGCCCCACCGTCCCCCAGATCACGGCGACCGAGGCCCCGACGATCTTCCCCTCGCCCTCCTCGGCGACGAAGCACCCCCACGGCTCCATGAGCCAGCGGTGGTGCACGTACTGGGCACCGCCGAAGACCTGGCGGGGGCGGCTGCCGAGCTGGCGCTCGTAGAAGTCGGCGAAGGCCTGCTCGATGACGTCCTTGACCTTTGAGAGGTCGCCTTTCCTGACGCGCCGGATCTTGATGAGCGGGCTCCGCCCCTGCGAGCCGAGGGTCGCCCGATCCACGGTGGCCCTCACCGCGGACCCCCGACCTCGGTGGCCGCCAGCTCTTCCAGGAGCGTGATGACGCCCGAGTGGTCGAGGCCCCCGCGGCCCCGCGCGCGGAGCGCGTTGAAGAGCTCCTGGACCAGGGCCGTGGTCGGGAGCGGCACGCCCAGGGCCCGCGAGGTCTCCAGGATCAGGCCCAGGTCTTTGTAGTGGAGGTCGACCTTGAAGCCAGGCCGGTAGCTGCGGCCCAGATAGTTGGGCGTCTTCTGCTCGAGGCAGCGGCTCCCCGCGAGGCCCCCTGAGAGCGCCTTGATCGTGAGCTCGATGTCCAGGCCGGCCTTGGCCGCCAGCGTGAGCGCCTCGGCGATCGCTGTGAGGTTGACAGCGACGATGATCTGGTTCGCCAGCTTGGTGAAGCCGCCGGCGCCCAGGGGACCCAGGTGCGTGATGGTCTTCCCCATGGCCTGAAAGATCGGGAGGACCTGGTCGAAGACAGCCTTGTCGCCGCCCACCATGATGGACAGGGTCCCCTCGACCGCACCCTTCTCCCCGCCCGAGACCGGAGCGTCGAGCATCCGGACGCCCTTCGCCTCGAGGGCGCGGGCGACCTTCTGGGAGACGATCGGCGAGATCGTGGACATGTCCACGAAGATGAGCCCCGGTCTGGCCCCCTCGATGATCCCGTTGGCGCCGAGCGCCACCAGCTCCACGTCGGGGGAGTTGGGAAGCATGGTAATCAGGTAGTCCACCTGCTCGGCGACGCTCTTCGGAGCGGCGGCCGCGGCGGCGCCCTCCTTCACCAGTTCCTGGACCGGGCCCTGGCTCCGGCTGTGGACGACCAGGGAGTAGCCCGCCTTCAGGAGGTTCCGCGCCATAGGTCGCCCCATGATCCCAAGCCCAATAAATCCAATACGTTGCGCCATGAGGCTCCTCGGAGGTGGGAGGGTTTTTCCCCGGACCCGCGCCCGCTTGTGCTCAATTAGCACAAACGGTCGCAAAGGGTCAAGGGAATTCCCCTAAGTTTCTTCTCTGACGAGCCGAGTGAGCTCCTCCAGGTGGGCGAGGAGCCCGAAGAAGAGCCCGGTCACCCGGCCGCGAAGGGCCCGGTCCGCCGTCGCCATCCCCGCGGCCTGGTGGACCTGGTCGGTCAGCTCGGTGACGCGCGACTGGAGCCTGAGGGCCTCGGCCAGGCAGTCGCCGATCTCGCCGAGGAGCTGGTTGCGGTCGGTCACGGCCACACCTCCTCTCCAGCGACGAAGGTTTTTATCACGTTGATCCCAAGCAGGGCGTCGGGGGGGATGTCGAGGGGGTTCGAGTCCAGGACGACGAGGTCGGCGTGCTTGCCGGCCTCGAGGCTCCCGCATTCGTCCCCGATGCCAGTCGCCCGCGCGGCAGCGATGGTGTAGGCCTGGAGCGCTGCCGGGACCGGCACCGCCTCCTCGGCGCTCACCGTCTGACCGTCCCGGGAGCGCCGGGTGGCGGCCGCATAGATCCCCGCCAGCGGCGCGAGGCTCCCGCACGGGTAGTCGGACGAAAACGCCTGGGGGATTCCCTGCTCCAGCAGGCTCCCGAACGCCAGGTGGATCAGGCCGGGCGGGAGCTCGCGGCTCGGCCCGCCCAGGTCGTAGACGAAGTTGGGCTGGGTCACCACACAGACCCCGAGGCTTCGGATCCGACCGAGCAGCTCGCGAGTCACAAACATCGCGTGGTCAATCCTGACGCGCCCCTCCCCGCTCGGCTCGCGCCTGAACGCGTCCTCGAGCGCCTCCACGGCCACCTCGACTCCCAGGTTGCCGAGGGCGTGGCAGGTGACTCGCCACCCCGCGCGCCACGCCGCCACCAGCATGTCGGCCAGCTCCTCACGCCGATAGAAGAGGAACCCGCTTGTCACCTCGCGTCCGTCGCGAGGCAGACGCATCGCGCAGCGGTACCCGCCGTCCACGAAGAGCTTGAGGACGCCGCCGTGCGCGGGCCCCCGCGCCAGCTCCCACGGAGGGTCGAACCAGCCAGACGCGCTCGTCGCCATGCGCTGCACCCGGATTCCCAGTCGCCCCGACGCCTCGGCGTCCCGGTAGCGCCGCTCCATCGCCGGGCTCACGGCGGCGTCCTGGACCGTGGTGAGTCCGCACGCGGCGTAGCGCCGGCTCGCGCCAGCCGCCGCCTCGGGAAAGCGCGCCTCCCACCCCTCGCGCGAGGCGCGCTCGACGGGCGCCATGGCGCGCTCGAAGAGGAGCCCCGTGGGCTCCCCCGCCTTGTCGCGCGCGATCTCCCCACCGGGAGGATCCGGAGTCGCCCGCGTGATCCCCGCCGCGGCCAGCGCCTTGGAGTTCGCCACGCCCTGGTGGTGGGAGAAGTGGAGGAGCAGCACCGGGCGATCGGCCACGGCCTCGTCCAGCTCGTGCCGCGTGGGATGGCGGCGCTCGGCGAGGACGGCGTGGTGGTAGCCCCAGCCCCGCACCCACTCGCCCGGAGGGGCCTCACGGGCGGCAGCGCCGAGCTTGGCCTGAATCTCGGCGATGGATCGGAGCGGCGGGGTCCGGCAGTCGGCCCAGAACCCCTCCAGCGCGGCGATCGCAAAGTGGTTGTGGGCGTCCACGAAGCCCGGCAGAACCGTCCTCCCCTCGAGGTCCACCACCTCGCAGTCGCCCTGCCGGAGCCAGAGCAGTTCATCGGTGCTCCCTACGGCGACAATCCGGCCGTCCCGAACGGCCAGGGCCTCGGCCCTCGGGAACGTGGGGTCCATGGTCAGGACGGTCGCGTTGACGAAGAGCCTGAGCGCGCCCATGGCGGCTCCATGGTACCAGACGCCTCGCGGTCGGCCTGATAGGATGATGGTGACGTGTGGTAGTATGTACGTACACAAAAGGAGCCAGGATGGCCAACAAGCGCTTGACCCTCGAACTCACTGTTGACCAGTACGAGTTCGTGCGAAGCGAGGCGGCGAGCGAGGGCCTGACAGTCAGCGGCTTCATCCGGGGGCTGATCGACGAGCGGCGGGCCTCCCCGCCCCGGCTGCGGGAGAGCTACCGGGATGACCCCTTCTACCACCGCCGGGGCTCGTTCAAGGGCCCGAAGGACCTCGCCGCGCGCCACGACAAGTATCTCTACGGCGAGGCCGAATGGTCTTCGTAGACACCGGTGCCTTCTTCGCGATCGAAAATGAGCGGGACGGGCACCACGCCGACGCGCTCGAGGCCCGCCACGAGCTCATGGCGCGCGGAGAGCGCCTCATCACCAGCGACTACGTCCTGGACGAGGTCTACACCCTGATCCGGGTGCGGGTGGGCCACCGGGCCGCCGTGGACTTCGGGGAGAGCATCCGAACGAGCCGGTTCCTCCGAATAGAGCCGGTGACGACGGCGGATTTCGAGGCCGCCTGGCGCATCTTCAGACGCTACGACGACAAGCCGTTCAGCTTCACGGACTGCACCAGCTTTGCGCTGATGGAGCGCCTGAAGATCCGAGCGGCCTTCACCTTCGACCGCAACTACCGGGAATACGGTAAGTTCGTCGTGAGACCCTGAGGGGGGCGACGCCGGGCCGTCAGCCGTCAGAATCCTGCCCGACCGCCAGCTTCCGCTTCCGGAGCGCCTGCCTCACGAGGGCCAGCAGCTCCGCCGAGTCGAAGGGCTTTTCGAGGTAGGCGAAGGCGCCGTGCGTCATGGCCTGCCGGGCGCGCTCCCGCGTCGAGAAGCCCGTGACCAGGATCACCTCGGGGGACGGGGTCTGGGCCTTGATCAGCGAAAGGAGGAGGAGCCCGTCGAAGTCCGGCATCATGATGTCGCTCACGATCAGATCGTAGGCGACCTCGGAAATCCGCCTGAAGGCGGCCACGCTGTCGGTACACGTCTCGGGCTGGTACCCTGCCTCGCGCAGAAGCTCGGCCATGGTCTCGGCCACGTGGGCATCATCGTCGACGACCAGGATCCGTTCCGCCATCGCTTAACGCGAGGGGGCCGTCGAGGCTCCCTCCGACCGACCTAGCCACCCATGTACTGGCCCACCAGGGTGAGGTGGTCGCCGGGCTGGAGCTCCGAGTCCAGCGTATGGCTGATGCCGAGCACGGCGTCGTTCACCAGCACCTCGATGTTCTCCCCCAGTTCCCGCTTCGAGGCGTCCCAGAGGGCAGCGTCCAGCTCGGGGTGGCGCGCCGAGACGCGCCGGAGGATATCCCTCACCGTGTCCCCCGCCGCCACGGGCTCCGTGTAGAGCTTCCGGCCACTCCCGTCACCACCCACGAACTTGGTCACCCACCCCGTGACCTCCACGGTGGCGTGCCGGGCCCCGACCTTTGGCATCGTCCCTTCCTCTCCGCCTGCCTCAACGCGGCGACTGCTTGCGCGCGGTTCAGGCGGCACTCTCAAGCGCCAATATCTTTTTCTTCACGGCCTTGGGGAAGTCCACAAAGACAAAATGGCTCTTGTGGTAAAGATAGTCCTCGCCACTCTCATCGATGATACGGACCAGATCATCTTTGCCAGCCCTCGGGTCAGGGAGAATCCGATAGACCTTGCCCCGGATCAATGACACCTCGTATTCCGTGTTATCGATGCACAATACAAAGGGCTTTGTCCGCTGCTTCATGATTCACCCGGACATGCTGCTGGCCGACGAGGGTGATGTGGCCGCAGGCAGCAGGGTCACTTCCCCCAGAGGTCGCGGCGGAGCCAGTCGAGGCCGAGCTGGGTCAGGGTCTCGGGCAAGGGCTTACCCGTCTTCGGGTCGTACCCCACGCCCTCGTACCAGAGCTCCCGCATGCGCTCCCACTGCTTCATGACGGCTTGATCCTTGGCGGGTCCGTCTATGGGCGTGGAGCCATAGCGCGGGGACGGATACTCGAAGTCGGGGCCGATGCCGCAACGGAGGTTGAAGGCGCGCAGGATCGCAGCCGTGCGCCGGCCGAACCGGACCGCCTCTTCCAGCGCGTAAGGCCAGCCCGCAGCGGCGGAGAGGGCCTGGCAGATGTTCTGGATCGTCGTGCGCGTGGTGAAGATGCAGATCCCTAGGGAGTCTTCGAAGTGGCGCCGGCCGAGCAGGCCCGCCACCAGCTTGGCCACCTGGTCGCCGTCGAAGATGTTGATTCGCGCGGGCTGGCCCATCTCCTGCGGGAAAACCGGGTTGCCGGTTTCGAGCGTCCCGGTGCTCGCCGTACAGGTGTCGAGCATCTCGTCCCAGCGGCCCCGGTGGTCGTGACCGCGCGGCGTGGCGCCTTTCAACGTGTACACCGCGCACTCGCGCGCAGGGCCACCCAGCTTCTCAGCGGCGCGCTTCACGCCTTCGGCCAGCAGGTCGCCGAACCCCTGGCGGTGCGTGATCATGCGGAGCAGCCGGTACGCCCCGTCGGCGTCGCCCCATTTGAGCTCGAAGCCGAGCTGCTCCTTGGTGATGTACCCCTTCTCCACACACTCCATCACCCAGCCGACGACCCAGCCGAACTCGTTGACGTCCACGCAGGCGCGGTCGATGCGCGTGTTGAGCCAGGAGACAGCCACGGGGTCCGTGAGCCCGATGGTCCACCCCGCGCCTGACCACCCCTCGTACTCGGGCTCGTCGACCCGCTCCCCCTTGTGGGGCCCCGACGGGATCACCTGGATGTGGCAGTGGTGCATGCCGCAGGCGTTGCACTGGTGGCCGCGGTGGTCGAAGCCCTGCCGGAGCTTCGGGGCTTCCCAGCGCGAGAAGTCCACGCCCTCCGGGACGACGTTGGTCGTGTAGTTCTTGATGGGGAGGACGCCGAGCTTCGAGAGGTTGACGACTCCCGGGAGCGTGCCGTACTCGTAGAGAGATTTGGCCAGGGGGTTCGTCTTCAGGTCGTGGGCGATGTCGTCGGCGGCCTGGAAGAGCCCGCGGGGGTCGGCAGCCGTCACGGCCTTGGTCCCGCGCACGATGGCCACGGCCTTCAGCTTCTTCTTTCCCATGACGGCGCCGCAGCCGTTCTTCGACGCGACGTGGCCATAGTCGCCCTGGATCGCGGCGAAGCGAACCAGGTTCTCGCCAGCCGGGCCGATCGAGTAGACCGAGAGCTGATGGCCGCTCACGCCCAGCTCGGCGGAGAGGGCGTCCTGCGTCTCCCAGGTGTCCTTGCCGACGAGGGACGCGGCGTTCCTGAGCTCCACGGTGTCGTCGTTGATGGAGAGGTATACCCAGCGCGGCGCCTGGCCCTGGATCACGATGGCGTCGTAACCGGAGAACTTCAGGTTGGCGCCGAAGAAGCCGTTGGCCTGCGTCGAGGTCGCGCCGTTGGTCAGGGCCCCGCGGGTGACCACGGTCAGCCCGCCGGTGCCCCAGACCGGGAGCCCCGCGAGCGGCCCCGTCGCCAGGACCAGCCGGTTGTCGGGGTGGTCCCAGCCGACGTCGGGGGGCACTTCCTCGTAGAGGATCTTGGCCCCGAGGCCCACGCCGCCGATGTACGTCCTCATCTCCTCCGGGCTCCACTCGACGCTCCAGCTGCGCCCGCTCGTCAGATCGACCCGGAGAAGCTTCCCGGCGTAGCCGCCCGGAAGTTGGCGGCTCACTGCCCTCACCGCTTCCTGGACCGCGTGCGTCGGTGTCATACCAAGGCTCCCGCGCGCCCGGGCGAACGCGACGGGCGCCCGAGGATGGTCTGGGGTAGGAGTGTTGCGGTCGTGAGCGAGGCGATGAACGCGGGCTTCAGGTCGAACGGGTTCCGGCGGAGGTGCTCCTTCCACGCACCCAGGCGCACGCCGGACTGCACCAGCCCCTTCAGCATCCCCACGTCGTTGGTCGGCCAGACATCCTCGCTCCGGCCCACGACGATCGCCCCGCTGATCCTGTCGCCGGTGAAGAGCAGCTTCCGGTAGGCCGCGCGATCGGGCCTGACCCCGACGAAAGCTTCGACCGCCGGGTCCTCCCAGGCGCCGAAGCTCGCCATCTCGAGCTGGCAGACACCCACAATGTTCATGAGGAGGCTGCCGCGGTAGGCGAGATCACGCCCCGCCATGTTGGCCCCGACTGCCCGGCCGTGCTCCATCGCCGTCGGCTCGATGGCGTGGACCTCGAGGGCTCCGGTCACGAGGTTCCGCCCCTCGGCGATGTCGCCAGCGGCGTAGACGTTGGCGAAATTCGAGCGCAGGTGGTCGTCCACCACGACCCCGCGGTTGATCCTGACCCCCGAGCCGGCGAGCCACTCGAGGTTCGTCTTGATCCCCGTCGCCATGATCACCACGTCGGCAACCAGCTCCTTCCCGTCCTTGAAGTAGAGGTGCCCGCGTCCGCCGGAGTCCTCGATCTTCGTGAGCGTGGCCGAGGTGAGGATCTCGACGCCGTGCTTCCTCAGCCAGGCCTCCACGATCTCGGCCGACTGCCGGTCGATCATCCGCGGGAGGATCTGGGGCGCGATCTCAACGACGGTGAGCCTGGCCCCGAGAGCCAGGATCGAGTTCAGGATGGTGAACGCGATGAAGCCCGCACCCACCATGACCACGTGGCTGCCGGCCCTGATCTCGCGGATCACGCCGCGCGCCTCGTCGAGGGTCCAGAACGAGTGGACGCCGGGGCCGTCGGCGCCGGGGATCGGCGCCCGGACGGCCGAGGAGCCGGTGGCGATCAGGCAGTCGTCGTACTCGAGCACCGTGCCATCGTCGAGCGTCAGTTTCCCTGCCTTGGGATCCAGGGCTGCGGCCCGCCGCCCGAGGTGGGGCTTGACGCCCCACTGGGCCAGCCTCGCGGGCGTGGCGGTGAAGACGTGGGACTCGGCGATGGAGCGGCCCAGGTAGTAGGGGAGCACCATCCGCGAATACGGACGCTCAGCCGACACGAGACTGATCTCGGACGCGTCGCCATCCTCCTCGCGGATCGTCCGGATCGCGTTGATACCCGCGGTGCCGCCCCCGATGATGAGGTGACGCGTCGCCATCAGCGCCCTCCCGCGGGCACGAGCGCGGCGCGCTCGGCGGCGAAGCGCCCCAGCCAGTCGGCGGTCTCGGCTTCCTCATAGACGATGGCGGCCGTCGGGCAGGCCTCGGCGCAGGCCGGCGCCCCCCCGCAGAGGTTGCACTTGAACGCCTTGTGGGTGTCGGGGTTGTAGAAGATCGTGCCGTAGGGGCAGGCGATCGTGCAGAGCTTGCACCCCACGCACTGGTCGTCCAGGACCACTTTGGCCCCGACCGGAGAGATGGTGATGGCGGCCACGGGGCAGGCGGTCATGCACCACGCCTCCGC
>JACQWB010000229.1 GCA_016209385.1 Candidatus Rokuibacteriota bacterium | reverse complement strand
GTCCTGGGGAGTTCGGCGGCCTTCCTTGATCCAGTCCAGGAGCTTCTTGACCAGGTTGTGTGAGACCATGCCGTGGCCGCACATCGTGCCGATCTCGAGCACCGTCTTGTCGGGGAGCCGGTCCACGCGCCCCTGGAACCCGAGCGAGTACTCCACGCTGTGGCGGCGGATGCCGGCATCCTGGCAGCAGCGCCGGGCCGCGTCCATCGGGGCGCTGATGTTGATCGAGACCCCGAGATCGGCCGCCTTCACGTCCTGGACGAAGGCCTCCATGTCCTCCAAGGTCCTGAACACCGCCGACACGACGGTGTGGCCCTCGATGTCCTGAATCACGCCGTCGGGATCCGGGCGCTGGTCCCGCCGCCAGTGGGCGAGCGGGTTCAGGTGCCGCTGGGGCCGGTAGATGCCCCCTTTCGTCGAGTCGCCCACGTTGACCGGGTTATGGCGGAGGGCGAGCCGCGCGAACGTCCGGTACTTCTCCACCAGGTCGTCGTCGTTGAGGTTCCGGGTGGACATGGCGAACACGATGTAGTCGTTGTCCACCGAACGGGCGTCCGTGCGCCGCTCGACGGCGTAATGGTCGCTGTAGCGATGGAGCGTGTTGGTCATAGAGTCACCTGCCGGGTCACCCGGCCCAGGCCGAGGTTGGTCTTGCCGCGGTACGCCGGGTAGCCCTCGCGCTGGAGGATCCCGGCGAGCGGCTCGTTCCCGTCGGCGTCGCAGCGCGTCGAGACCCCGACCGCGACCACCGTCTCGAGCTCCCGCGAGACGCGCCGGACGGTCTCGAGGATCATCGGGACCTGCTCCAGTCCCACCTTGATCTCCACGATCGCCGAGAGCACCTTCTCGTTCAGGATGTCCTCGCGGATCAGCCCGCGGGCGGGATCGGTCATCAGGGACGTCACCGGGTTCTGCTTCTCGAACTCCACGCCCAGCTCCGCCAGCGCCCGCGTCATCGCCTGGATCTCGCGGAACCGGGCCCCGACGCCGGGGCGTCCGAACTCGATGACGAACCCCGCCTCCCCGGCCTTCACCCGGTTCGTCACGTCGTTGGTCTTGACCTCTGCCGTTCCCCGGCCGTGGATACCGGTGGACTCGTGGGGGACCTGGGGGTCCGAGAACGCGCGGCGGACGATCCGCGGCCAGGCGAGCTCCTGAGGCGTGATCGCGTCGGTGGGGCAGATGTCGGGCTCGGGGTCGAACCGGAACCGGAAGGCCTTGGCCACCCGCCGGATGGCCCGCACCATGGGCGGGAACAGGTGCTCCTTGGACATCCCGCGGTAGCAGGCGAAGCACTCCACGCACTCGTCCTGGTTGACGACGGCCCGGTTGATGGCAGGGTCGATGTAGATGGCGCCCATGGGGCACACCGAGATACAGTTGCCGCACGCCACGCACCGGTACTGGCTGATTTGCATCGCTGGCCTCCTCGATCGAGGCGCCTCGCCGCCGTCCCCCGGGCGAAGCACGTCGTAAAAAGATAACCCGGAGGCCTCGAATACACAAGCCGTTTCTGAGGGCTTGACTTTCCCGCCCTCCGGGCGTTGGAATGGGTGGCCGAAGCATGAAGATCACGAAGGTCGAAGCGACGATCCATCGGTTGCCGATCACGGTGCCGCTGCTCCGCGAGCCGATCACCTGGCGGATCGTCTTCGCGCGAGTGGAGACCGACGCCGGCGTGACCGGCTATGGCCTGACCGGACAGATCCAGCGGTCGGCGACGCGCGAGCTGATCAACCGGGAGGCCGGACCGCTCCTCATCGGCAAATCCCCGCTGGAGACCGAGCGGATCTGGCACGAGCTCTACCGGGCGCTCAACCCCCGGTCTCAGACCGGAGCGTGGAGCTCCGCCATAAGCGCCATCGATCTCGCACTCTGGGACATCAAGGGCAAAGCGCTCGGCCAGCCGGTCTGGCGGCTGCTCGGCGGGCACAGCCAGCGCGTCGAGGCCTACGTCACCTTCGGCCTCCTGGACTACAGCCGGGATCTGCTCGTCGAGGTCGCGCGGACCCTGGTCAAGCAGGGGCACGACAAGCTGAAGATGGTCGTGGCCATCGAGCGGGGCAGGAACGTCGCCGAGGACGCCGCGCGCGTGCGCGCCGTCCGAGAGGCGATCGGCGACGGCGTCGAGCTGATGGTGGACGCGAACTACCTGTTCGACCTGGTCCACGCGCGGGAGCTCTGCCGCAGCATCGAGCCCTACCGGATCACCTGGTTCGAGGAGCCGGTCTCCGGAAACGATGCGCGGCTCCTGGCCCAGCTTCGCCGGCAGACGACGATCCCGATCTCGGCAGGCCAGAACGAGGGGCACAAGTGGCGGCACATCGAGCTGCTGCTCCACCATGCCGTGGACATCCTCCAGCCCAACGTCTGCTGGGGCGGCGGCTACACCGAGACGGTCAAGGTGGCCCACCTGGCCCAGGCCTTCAACGTCCCGGTCGCGAACGGCGGTGGCTGGCCCCATCACAACGCGCACCTGATCGCGGCGGTGGCCAACGGGTGGCGGGTCGAGTTCCACTACCTCATGTGGATGACCGGTAACATGATCTACCGGGAGCCGCCGCAGCCCGAAGCCGGCTGGGTGACGCTCACGGAGCGTCCCGGGCTCGGGCTCGAGCCCAAGGAGGAGGTCCTCCAGGACACCCTCGAACCGTAGGACAATCGGAGGGGGCCTCGACGGCCCCCTCCGAGACCTCCCCCAGGAATGGCAGTTCGAGCCGAGGGGCTCCCGACGAGCCGAAGGCGAGGAGAGCCACGAGGCGAGGCCCGAGTTGGTTGCGCGGGCGAAGCCCGCGCTCGAAGGGCATTACCGGACACGCCCGTAGGTGGGCACGCGGCCCGGGGGCCCGTGCGAACAGCCACCAGGAGAGGAGAAGGAACAATGCGCCGCACAGTCAGCGCCGGGATCGTCGCCCTTCTAACCACTGCCGCCAGCCTGGCCGCGCCAGGCCTGGCCTGGCCCCAGGAGAAGTACCCCTCCCGGCCGATCGAGCTGATCGTGCCATACGCCCCGGGAGGCGGCACCGACATCATGTTCCGGAACATCGTCAAGGTCATCGAGGCGCACAAGCTCGTGGCGGTCCCCATCGCCATCGTCAACAAGACCGGGGGGAGCGGGGCGGTCGGCAAATCCCACATGATCAGGAGCAAGCCCGACGGCTACGTCCTTGGCGCGGTGGACCCGAACAACGTGACCCAGCAGATCCTGGGCGAGGCGAGCTGGGACTACCGGAAGGATTTCACGTACATCGCCAAGATGGTGGATGACGTGAACCTCCTGATCGTGAGGAAGGAGTCGCCGCTGAAGACTCTCGGCGAGCTCGTCGCCGAGATCAAGCGCCGGGGGCCCAAGAAGCTCTCGATCGCGGGGACGGCCACGGCGTCCCAGGACCACATCGCCTCCCTGGACCTGAACAAGGCGATCGGCGTCGAGGCCAATTACCTGCCGGTCAAGAGCGGGGGCGAGGTCATGACCACGCTCCTCGGCGGCCATGTGGACGCGGCCTGGGCCAACCCGAACGAGTGCATCGGCCAGCTCGAGGCGGGCACGGTCCGGGCCCTCGGCGTCGCCGACGTCAAGCGCCTCGAGCTGCTGCCGAAGATCCCCACGTTCAAGGAGCAGGGCGTGGACATGACGAGCTACCTCTGGCGCGGCTTCGGCGGGCCGGCGGGGCTTCCCCGGCAGATCGTCGACTACTGGGTGGACGTCCTCACGAAAGTGCGGAAGACCCAGGACTGGCAGAAGGGCTACCTGGAGAAATTCGTGCTCCCCGACGGCTGGGTGGTCAAAGAGGAATTTGCGAAGCTGATGGACCAGGAATACGGCGCCTACAGGGAGATCTTCGCCAAGCTCGGCATGCTGAAGAAGTGATCGATGGGGGGTAAAAAGGGCGACGCGATCGCCGGCGCCGTCCTGCTGGCGCTCTCCGCGGCGTACACCGTCGAGGCTCTGAGGCTGCCGGGGGTGAAATACGCCGTGGGCCCGGGGCCCTCCTTTCTTCCGCTCATCCTGGGGGGCACTCTCACCGTCCTCGCGCTGGCCCTGCTGATCGGGGCGCTGCTGAGGCCGTCGGCGAACGGCTCGGAGCCTCACCCGGTCCACTGGTCGGCCGCGCGGAGGATCGGAGCCATCGTCTTCGCGCTCGTCGCCTATACGCTCCTGTTTGAGGGCCTCGGCTACCTGGTGAGTACCGCGCTCTTCCTGGCCTTTCTCCTCGCGCTGGTCGAGCCTCAGCGGTGGTGGATCGTGGTGAGCGTCCCCGTGGCCTCGTCCCTCCTCTCCTATGTCCTCTTCGTCCGCTGGCTCAAGATCCCGTTTCCCAGAGGGCTCCTGGGGCTCTGATGGAGGTCTTCGACAACCTCCTCTACGGGTTCAAGGTCGCGACGACCCCCGTCAACCTCCTCTACTGCTTCTTCGGGGTCTTCTTGGGCACGCTCGTCGGGGTCCTCCCGGGCCTCGGCACGGTCACCGGGGTGGCGATCCTGATCCCGCTGACCTTCGGCATGAACCCCACAACGGCCATGATCATGCTGGCCGGGATCTATTACGGGGCCCAGTACGGCGGGTCCACCACGGCGATCCTCCTGAACCTCCCCGGCGAGTCCACATCGATCATGACGTGTCTCGACGGCTACCAGATGGCGCGCCAGGGGCGCGCCGGGCCGGCGCTCGGGATGGCCGCCTTCGCCTCCTTCATCGCCGGAACCTTCAGCGTCCTGATGCTGATGCTGGTGGCCAAGCCCCTCGTCACCGTGGCCCTGGGCTTTGGCCCGGCGGAGTACACGGCCCTCATGATCCTCGCCCTCAGCACGATCGGCGGGCTCCTGGGCGAGTCCGTCGTCAAGGGGCTCATCGCGGCGGCGCTCGGCCTGATGCTCGGCACCGTCGGGACCGACGCCATGACAGGGGTCGCGAGATACACCTACGGTGCGCCCAAGCTCCTGGACGGCGTGAGTTTCCTCGCGGTGACGGTCGGGCTCTTCGGCGTTGCCGAGGTCCTGGAGAACGCCGAGCGCTCCCTGAGGCAGGAGGTGTATGCGGGGAAGATCAAGGGGCTTCTGCCGAAGTTCTCCGACTGGGCCCAAGCCAAGCTCGCCATCCTCCGCGGGTCCTGCATCGGATTCGCGGTCGGGATGCTGCCCGGCGCCGGCGCGACCGCCGCCTCCATGCTCGCGTACCTCGCAGAGAAGAAGGCGTCGCGCCAGCCTGAGCGGTTCGGGAAGGGCGCCATCGAGGGCGTTGCGGCCCCCGAGGCTGCGAACAACGCCGCCGCCGGGGGCGCCCTGGTTCCGCTCCTGACGCTCGGCATCCCGGGCTCGGGGACGACCGCCGTGATGCTCGGGGCGCTCATGCTCTACGGCCTGAGGCCGGGGCCGCAGCTTCTTGAGAAGAACCCCGACCTGGTCTGGGGGCTCATCGCGAGCATGTACATCGGGAACGCCATGCTCCTCCTCCTGAACCTGCCCCTCATCGGCCTCTGGGTCAGGATCATCCAGATCCCCTACCCGATCCTCTTCCCCCTGATCCTGTTCTTCTCCTTCGTCGGCACCTACGCGGTGGACAACGACATCTTCGACGTCTACGTCATGCTGGCCGCCGGCGTCCTGGGGTACGTGCTCCGCAAGCTCCGCTTCCCCGAGGCGCCGGTCATCCTCGGTCTCGTCCTGGGTCCGATGCTCGAGGACCAGATGCGGCGGGCCCTCACCCTCTCCCTCGGCGACGTCACGGTCTTCGTCACGCGTCCCGTCTCGGCGACCCTCTTCGCCCTCGCGCTGGTCTACTGGCTCCTGCCCGCGCTGAACTGGTTGCGGGCACGCCGCTCCTACTTCGCGATCCGCCAGAGGTAGAGGGTGTGCTCCTCCCCGGCGAGGGAGGTCACTCGCTCGACGCGCTCCGCTGCCCAGTCGCCCATGTCGTGGGCGTGCGAGACAATCCGCGCTCCGGGCCTGAGCTGACGCCTGAGGATGGGGCGGAGCAAGAGATTCGCTTCTTTGGTCAGGTACAGCGTAACCACCGTGGCCGGCGACAGGTCCACGGTGAGGGCGTCCGCGTGGCGGAAGCTCACGAGGTGATCCACCTTCTCGCGTTTCGCGTTCCGCTCCGAGAACCACACGAGGCGGGCGTCGATCTCGACCCCCACGGCTCGGGCCCCGTGGCGCTTCGCGGCAAGGATCACGATGCGCCCGTCGCCCGAGCCCAGGTCGTAGACGACGTCGTCCTTCGTGACCTCGGCCAGCTCCAGCATCCGCATCGCCACCTCCAGCGGCGTGGGCACGAACTCGCCGAGATTCGGCGCTGGCCCCTCAGGGCCGGGCAGCGTCAGGGGCGCGCAGCCGAACCCGGACAGCAGGAGGATCAGGGAAAGCCCTGCGGCGCGACGGCGGTGAGCGAAGGCCCTGCGCATGGTTCCCTCCCCGGATGACCCGACGCCGGGTGGGAGTATGCCACCGGCTCGCGCCTGCCACAAGGTTCGTTGACCCCTTCGAGGCGTCGGGCTAAGATTGGGCACCCACCCCCGCTCCGAGCCGCTTGCTGGAGGCCCGGTGACCAAGGCGATAGGACCAGAGAGGAGATGAAGACACGCTACGAGGGGTACACGTGCCTGAAGCTCAGGCTGGACCGCGGCGTGGCTTTCGTCAGCATCGATCAGCTTGAACTCGAGCGGGTGATCGCGGGGCTCGCCGAGTAGCGCTCATGGACCACGACGGGCTGGCCGAGTTGCTCCAGCGCGTGACCACTGGCCGGTTGAGCCGCCGTGGCTTCGCCCGGATCATGCTGGCCAGCGGCCTGACGGCACCCGTGGTCGCCGGGCTGCTGGCGGGATCCCGCGCCCCCGTCGACGCCCAGCCCCGCCCCGCTTTCGCGCCGACGCGACGCGGCGGCGGGGGGAAGCTCCGCGCGCTCTGGTGGCAGGCACCCACGCTCCTGAACCCTCACTTCGCCACCGGCGTCAAGGACGCGGACGCCTCCCGGGTCGTTCACGAACCCCTGGTTTCCGTGGATCCCGACGGGAACCTGGTCCCCGTGCTGGCCGCCGAGATTCCGAGCATCCAGAGCGGGACGCTGGCCAGGGACGGGCTCTGGGTGGTCTGGCGGCTCAAGCCGGACGTGCTCTGGCACGACGGGAAATCCTTCACCGCGGACGACGTCATCTTCAACTGGGAGTACGCATCCGATTCCGCGACCACAGCCGTGACGGCGGGCTCCTACCGCGACATCCAACGGATGGAGAAGCTCGGAGACCACGCAGTCAAAGCGGTGTTCAAGCGACCGACACCGTTCTGGTACGGGCACGGCCTCCCGATGCTGATCCCCAAGCACCTCCACGCGCCCTACGCGGGAACGAAAGCGCGCGAGGCTCCGTACAACCTGAAGCCCGTCGGCACGGGGCCGTACCGCCTCGCGCATTTCGCCCCCGGGGACTCGGCGCGCTACGAGATCAACCCGCACTACCACGTCCCGAACCGGCCGTTCTTCGACCAGGTCGAGCTGAAGGGTGGCGGTGACGCCGTCTCGGCCGCCCGGGCCGTCCTCCAGACCGGCGAGTACGACTTCGCCTGGAACATCCAGGTCGAGGATGAGATCCTCAGGCGACTCGAGCAGGGCGGCAAGGGCCGCGTCGCGATCTACGCGGGTGGCGACATCGAGCACATCCTCCTGAACCAGGCCGATCCCTGGCGCGAGGTGGACGGCGAGCGATCGAGCGTCAAGGCGCCGCATCCGCTCCTGACCGATCGCGCCGTGAGGGCTGCCCTGGCGCTCCTGGTGGACCGGAACTCGATCCAGGAGGAGATCTACGGGCGGCTCGGCCATGCGACCGCCAACTTCCTGAACGCCCCCGCGCGCTTCGCCTCCAGGAACACGCGGTGGGAGTTCAGCATCGAGAGAGCGAACCAAACCCTGGACGCGGACGGGTGGAGGCGCGGCCCCGACGGCATCCGCGTCAGGGACGGCCGGAGGCTTCGCCTGGTGTTCCAGACATCGATCAACGCGCCCCGCCAGAAGACCCAGGCCATCGTCAAGCAGGCGTGCAGCCGGGCAGGGATCGAGATGGAGCTGAAGTCGGTGGTCGCCGCCGTCTTCTTCTCCTCCGATCCCGCCAACCCGGACACCGCTGCCCACTTCTCCGCGGACCTCCAGATGTACACGCTCACGATGGGGGCTCCCGACCCCCAGCGGTTCATGGAAGTCTTCGCATCCTGGGAGATCGCCGCGAAGGCGAACAAGTGGGCCGGGCGGAACGTCACCCGGTGGCGCAGCGAGGAGTACGATCGGCTGTGGAAGGCGACCGACACGGAGACGGACCCGGTGAAGCGCGCGAGCGGGTTTATGCGGATGAACGACCTGGTGATTCAGAACGTCGTGGTGATCCCGGTCCTCTGGCGGAACCGCGTGGCCGCGGTGTCGCGGAACCTCGGAGGCCTCAGCCTCTCGGGCTGGGACTCGGATTTCTGGAACCTGGCCTCCTGGTACCGGGCGCCTTGAGCGGCGAGAGGCGGAGCGTGAGGGCACCGAAGGCGGAAGGAGGCATGCGATGAAGGCAAAGGCGGCCGTGCTGTTCGAGGTCGGGAAGCGGCTCGAGATCCGCGAGGTCGAGGTGGAGGCCCCGCACACCGGCGAGGTGCGCGTGAAGATGGCGGCAGGTGGCGTCTGCCACAGCGACCTGCACGTGATGACCGGCCATCTGATGGCGCCGTTACCGGCGATCCTCGGCCACGAGGGCTCGGGGGTGGTCGCAGACGTCGGGCCCGGGGTGACCTCCGTCAAGCCCGGCGATCACGTCATCCCCCTCTGGCGGCTCTCCTGTGGCGAGTGCGAGTACTGCACGGGCGGCCGCCCCGCCCTCTGCCCGGCGGGGACCGGCATCCGGATGACCGGGCGCCTCCTGGACGGGACGAGCCGCTTCAAGCTGAACGGGCAGGAGATCAAGCACTTCGCAGGGGTATCGAGCTTCTCCCAGTTCTCGGTGGTGCCCGAGAAGGCGGTCGTGAAGATCCCGAGCGACCTGCCCCTCGAGCGCGCGGCGCTCCTCGGCTGCGCCGTGATCACCGGGGTGGGCGCAGCGATCAACGCCGCGCGGGTCAGGCCGGGAAGCAGCGTCGCCGTCTTCGGCTCGGGCGGCGTGGGCCTGAACGTCGTTCAGGGGGCGGCCATCGCCGGAGCCGAGAAGATCATCGCGGTCGATGTCATGGACAACAAGCTCGAGTTCGCGCGCCGCTTCGGCGCCACCCACACGGTCAACGCCTCCGCCGGGAGCCCCGTGGAGCAGGTCCGGGCGCTCACCGGCGGCCGGGGCGTGGATTACGCCTTCGAGGTGATCGGGCTGCCGGCGACGATGCGCCAGGCCTACGACTGCCTGGCCAAGCGCGGAGTGGCCGTGGTGGTCGGGGTCACGCCGATGACGACGGAGGTGTCGGTGCCGGTGATGTCCCTGGTCTTCGAGGAGCGGGTCCTCACGGGGTCGGTCTACGGGTCGAGCCGGCCCCGGATCGACATCCTCAAGCTGATCGACCTCTACCGGGCGGGCAGGCTGAAGCTCGACGAGCTCCTGACGCGCACGTACCCGTTCGAGCAGATCAACGAGGCCTACGAGGCCCTCGAACGCGGCGAGGTCGCGCGCAGCGTCGTCACGTTCTGACGTTCGGGAGGCTTCCATGGCCAAGCTGAAGTTCGGGGTGTGGATCCCGACCTACGCCTGGGCCGACGCGGGCCCCGAGCACCTCCGGCGCCTCAGCGCCTCGATCAGGAAGTGCGACGAGCACGGCTTCGACATCTGGGTGATCGACCACCTGCTCTCCGCCCCGGGGCTCTACGGGGTGGCCTGGCTCGAGCCGCTCAACGTCCTCAGTTACGCCGCAGGGCTGACGTCCCGCGTGAGGCTCGCGACGGGGATCCTGGTGCTCCCGGTGCGCCATCCGGTCGTGCTCGCCAAGGAGATCTCCACGCTCTGCCACCTCACGAACAACCGCTTCGTCTTCGGGGTCGGGCCGGGCTGGTACAGCCGGGAGTTCGAGGCGACCGGCTCGCGCATCGAGGAGCGCGGGCGGCGCACCGACGAGATCCTGGAAGCCGTGACGCTGCTCCTCAGCCAGCCCAGCGCCAGCTACCGCGGCCGCTACTACCAGTTCCAGGACGTGACTATCGACCCGCGGCCGGCGAAGCTCCCGGACATCTGGGTCTCGGGCGGCTCGCGGATCCCCGATCCCGGCGAACACGACGTGTCCTACATCGCCAGGACGGTCCTCGATCGCATCGTCAAGGCCGGCAACTGGCTCTCGCGCTGCTCCGGGACCCAGGAGTGGGTAAAGCGCGACTGGGCCGAAATCCAGGCCCACGCCCGGGCCCTCGGGAAGGATCCCACGCGGATCACCTTCGGCCACTGCAACTTCATCCACCTCGTCGAGACGACCGATCACGCGAAGGCGGTGGAACAATCGCGGGAGCCTTTCCTGCGCGTCATGGGCGCGCACCGCTCGTACGAGCACCTCCAGGAGTGCTACCTGATGGGGAGCATCGACCGGATCAACGCGCGGATCGCTGACCTCGTCGGCGCCGGGCTCCGGTACCTCGTCCTCGGCCCCGTGACCGACGACCCCGGGCAGATCGATCTCCTGGCCACCCACGTGGCAAAGAACTTCGCGTAGGCGGCCGTACCCGCTGTGAGAATCCCCCTTGACAGGCCGCGGGAAATGATCGTTAATCCCTGCAAATCGCTCGCCACCGCTCCTGAGACCTGGCGGCTGTCGGAGTAATGCGTTCGAGCGCGGGCTTCGCCCGCGCAACCGATTCCTGGGGGAGGCTTCGGAGGGGGACACCCACGCCTCCGGCGTGGGTACCCGGGCCCCCTCCGATACTAAGGAGGTGTGTGATGGGAGACGATTTCAGCCGACGGGAGGTCTTGAAGCTCGGAGGGACAGTCTTGGCCCTCGGGACGGTCGGAGCCGGCGTCGGACTGCTCCGGCCCGGCTCGGCCATCGCTGCTACCCCGAAGCGCGGGGGAACGCTCAGGTTCCGGGGGTACGATCCGGACACGTTTGACATTCACATGCGCGGGGGCAACTCGTACAAGCCCCAGATCGTCCACAGCTTCACCCACAGCCGGCTCCTCAAGTACAAGGCAGGCCCCTCCGTCCAGCCGGGCACGTTCCCCATCGAAGGCGACCTGGCCGAGTCCTGGACCCAGCCGAACGAGGTCACCTATCTCTTCAAGCTCAGGGAAGGGGTCAGGTGGCACAACAAGCCCCCGGTCAACGGCCGGGAACTGACTGCCGAGGATGTCAAGTACACGTTCGAGCGGTTCCTGGCCAGCAAGGAGAACGCCAATCGCTACATGATGGTCGATCTGGACAAGGTGGAGGTCCTGGACAAGTACCGGGTGAAGTTCACCTTGAAGAAGCCTTTCGCCTGGTTCCTCGACTATGTGGCGACGCCCATGGCGCTGGCCATCGTGGCCCGAGAGGCCGCGGAGAAGTTCGGCGATCTCAGAAAGGCCGAGGCGGTGATCGGCACCGGCCCGTGGATCCTGGAGAAGCACGACATCAAAAGCCGCATCGTCTATGTGCGGAACCCCGACTACTTCCTCTCCGGCCTGCCGTACATCGACCGGATCGAGGCGTACGAGATGGAGGACAAGTCGACGCGGCTCGCCGCCTTCCTGAGCGGCCAGCTGGACCTGGGGCCCGAATTCGTCGGCACGGTGTTGATGAACACGCTGAAAGAGGTGAAGGAGCGGCGGCCGAATCTCAAGATGGTGGAGTTCACGTCCAACGTGATGACCCACATCGGCATGCGCACCGACAAGCCCCCCTTCAACGACGTCCGCGTCCGCCGCGCCATCTCGCTGGCCATCGATCGCCAGGCCATCCTGAAGGCGACCAACGAAGGCCGGGGCGAGCTGAACCCCCCCGTCCCCGCGGCCCTCAAGGAGTGGTCGATCCCCTGGAACCAGCTCGGCGAAGGCGCCAGGTACTACGAGTACAACCCCGCGGAGGCCAAGCGGCTCCTGGCCGAGGCCGGCTACGGCAAGGGGTTCGAAGCCACGATCGACTTTTTCCACTACGGCTCTCAGGAGTTGCAAGACGCGGCGCAGATGATCATCAAGTATCTCGGCGACGTGGGGATCAAGGCCACGCTCAACCAGAAGCCCTCCTACGCGGCGTATATCTCGACAAGCTATCTCGGCAAGTTCGAGAGCATGGTCTATGGCCCGCAGCTTCCAGCCCTGGATCCCGACAACTTCCTCGGCCAGTACCACCCCGCCAACGCGAAGAACCAGAGCCACGTCAACGACCCCGCTGTCACCGACCAGGTCGAACGCCAGCGGGCGACCCTGGACGTGGCCAAGCGCAAGAAGATCATCCACGATCTCCAGCGCCATCTGGCCACCCAGCAGTACTATGTCCAGCTTGCCTCCGGCATCACCAATGGTGCCTGGGATCCCGCGCTGAAGAACTACATGCCCAACCTGGGCTTCGACTACGGCGGACGCCTGATGGCCGCCTGGTGGGACAAGTAGCTCGAGAGGCCAGCTCCCCGCGTCTTTTGAATTCTCTGGCCCGCGGGTGAGGAGATGAGAAGGTATCTCCTCAAGCGCCTCTTGGCCGCGATCCCGTCGCTTCTGATTGCCTCCCTCATTGTGTTCACGTTGCCCCGCCTGATTCCCGGCGACGTCGTCGACCTCATGCTGGAGGAGAACGCGTACGCTAAGGACCGGGATGAGCTGCGCGCGAAGCTGGGGCTCGATCAGCCGATCTACCTGCAATACTTCGTCTGGCTCGGCCAGGTGCTCCGGGGTGATCTGGGCGAATCGCTCTGGACAGGTCGTCCCATCGTCCAGGAGCTGGCCTATCGAATCCCGGTGAGCCTGGAGCTCGGCGGGGTGGCGGTCTTCTTTGCCGTCCTCATGGCGATCCCGATCGGGGTGCTCTCGGCGACCAGGCAGGACACGGTGAAAGATTACGCGGCGCGCAGCGCCGCGATCCTCGGACTCTCAGTCCCCGGCTTCTGGCTGGCCACGCTCGTCATCGTCCTCCCCGCCATCTGGTGGGGCTGGAGCCCGCCCATCATCTTCACCACGTTCTCGACGGACCCGTGGGCCCACATCGCGCAATTCCTCCTGCCGGGTTTCCTCCTCGGAATCGCCTCCGCCGCAGCCATCATGCGGCTGACGCGCGCCCAGCTCCTCGAGGTGCTCCGGCAGGATTACATCCGGACCGCCTGGGCCAAGGGCCTCCGAGAGCGCATCGTCGTGCTCAAACACAGCCTGAAGAATGCCCTCATCCCGGTCGTCACCGTTCTCGGAATTCAGGTCGCCCAGGTCCTGAGCGGCACTGTCGTCTTCGAGACGATCTTCGGTCTCCCCGGCATGGGCCGGTTCCTCTTCGAGGCGATCAGCCAGCGTGACTACTCCGTCGTCCAGGGGGTCAACCTGGTCGTCGTGACCGTGGTCGTCGGTATCAATCTCCTCGTGGACATGCTGTACGCCGTCCTCGACCCCCGAATCCGATACTAGCGGGCTGTGGAAAAATCTGCTTCGAGCGCGGGCTTGGCCCGCGCACGCGAAGGGGGGAGGCATCGGAAGGGGCGGGTACCCGCGCCGAAGGCGTGGGTGGCCCCCCTCCGAGCAATCTAGCGCCATGGGGGATCACGTCGATACCATCGTCACCCCGGAGGTTCGCCGACCGCCGTGGGCCGCGCCGGGTTTGCTGCGAACGACCTGGCTCTTCGTCAGGCGAAAACCCTTGGGAGCCGTGGGGGGCGTCATTGTGCTCGGGCTCCTGGTCATATCCGCGCTTTCTTTCCTCGGATACGGGGTGCCCCCGCCCTTTCCCTCCTGGGGCGCGATGCTGTCCGGCTCCGGACGGTCGTACATGTACCAGGCCCCCTGGATGGCCTTCTGGCCAGGCGTCGCGATCTCGCTGGCCGTCTTCGGGTTCAACATGCTGGGTGACGCCCTCCGCGACGTCCTGGACCCGCGCCTCCGGGGCTCCACCGGCGGCCCGCTCCGCTAGCCCGCTCCCATCCAGCTGTCCCTAGCGGTATGTCGGAATAACGCCCTTCGAGCGCGGGCTTGGCCCGCGCAAGCGAATCCTGGGGGAGGTTTCGGAGGGGGCCGTCGAGGCCCCCTCCGACTGACCTAGCGCGGGGGGTGAGGCGTCGGCGTGCCGGGTCCGTATCTGGAGTACTTCGCGTCGACCAGGCTGCGAATCTCGCGCAGGGGTCTGCCCTCTCGCTTCAGCGCCATCACGTCACGCGTGATGTTGAGGCAGAGCGTTCAGGTCGCACCGTGGCTGGTCCAGGTCACCGTCCCGTCGCGATTCTGGCTCTTGACATAGCAGTCCCGGTTGTGGCGGTGGCCGATGTTCCCGCAGCCGCAGAAGCAGGGGATGTATTCGAGATCGGCGCCCTGGTCCAGTGCGAAGCGATACACTCCGCCGACGTTCGGCCCACCGGACTTGGCAAAGTCAGGGAGCTCACCGCGCGGCACGGTCTGAATCTGGTCTCCATACTGATCCCGGGTGATAGCGCCGGCCCCGACGGCCCGCGCTGAGAGCACCTCGCTCCCCGCGAGGATCCCCACGAAGCCGAAGAGCACGTCGCGACGGCTCAGCCCGGGATCCGCCTCTGTCATGCGTTCGCTATCCACCTGTCGCTCCCTTTCTGGCCGCCCAGCCGCGCCATACGGCTGACGTCTTGGGAGGCTCCACGGCCTCCCTGAGGAGGTCCTCGATCGTCGTGCTGAGGATCTCGTCGTTGATCTCACCGACGTGCTTCCGCCGGATCCGCCCCGCCCGGTCAATGAAGAAGGTCTCGGGCACTCCGTAGACGCCGAAGTCGATGGCGATCCGGCTTCCCGGGTCCATCCCGCTCGGATACGTCTTCCCGTGCCGCGCGATGAACTCCTTCGCGTTGGCCTCGGAGTCCTGGTAGACGATCCCGACCAGGACGACGCCGCGGTCCCGGTAGCGCCGCCACGCGGCCTCCAGCCGAGGGGCTTCGTTCCAGCAGGCCGGAAAGCACCAGGACGCCCAGAAATTGACGACCACGACTTTCCCCCGAAGCGACTCGAGACTCAACGACCCCCCGCCGAAGAGTGCAAGCGAGAAGGCCGGGGCCGGCCGGCCCACGAGGGGCGAGGGGATGGCCTTGGGGTCTCGGGTGAAGCCAAAGGCGAGGAGCGCGACCAGCGCGCCCACCCCCCCGATGACGAGAAGCAGACGGCGCACCCGGCGCCACGTCAGGCCCTTGGCCGCCACAGCTTCAGAAACCGCCACCGTGTCGAGACGTCCCACCCTCTGCCCTCGAATTCCCCCCCCTAATCTCGTCCGGCGGGGAAGCTGGATCACGACAGAATTATATCGCCAGGACGAGCCGACAGGAGCAGCACTTTCCTGGGGCCTGATGGTAGGCGCGCTCCGTGGCCTTGCGACCGGGCAGAGGCGCCGCCGTGGGAGCGACCAGCCCGCCCCCGTCAGCCGGCCGACCAGGTCCAGGATCCGGGGCGCCAGGTTATCCACAATGAGCGCTCCTCTTTCTGCCCCTTTTTCGCCCTCAAACCGTCAACACGTCTACAAGCCGCATAAACACTGGTCTGTAGACGCTTCGTGCAAGTGTCAACGTTGACAGATGCAGAAGTGTCTACAACCAGCATGAATATTGGGTTGTAGACGTGTTGACGGATCGAAGCCGCCAGGAGGTAGGAACCACCCTCATTCCGTTCCCTCCACGGCCGCTGAAGGGGGCGTCAGTCAGTGTTTCGGAGGCCAGCTCGTCGACTCGGACCACTGTGCTCCCGACCCGTGGCTCAACCCCCCAAAGGCCACGGGATTGCCCCTGTCCCCGGTGGGATCAGCACCGGGTCAGAGGGTTTCCTCACCTAAAATCGTGGCCGGCCGAGCAACCAAATATTTCCGTTGCTAGACTGGAATCGCCTCCTGTTCGCGTTGCCGGGGGGGGGTAGCGGGCGTGGCGGCCACCGTGCCTGACAGCACGAGGAGATTGCCCGGTCGCCGCACCCGCGAAAGGCCTTAGCGAGGGACCCACCGCTCACGGGCGCATCCATGGCATGGTCCGTCGTGATAGCCGGGCTCGGCGTGCTGGTAACGTGGTTTGTGGCCACCCGCCTGGCGCGGCGACAGCCTCCCTCTAACCCGGTCCTCTTCTGGGTCCTCGGGCTCGCCGCGCTCGCGCCGGCTTGGCTCATCGCCTTCGTGGGGCTCCTGGGGCCTTTGCCGATCGACCGGCCTGAACCGTCGTTGGAGGTCGGGTTCATCTTCTCCTCTTCGGCAGCGCTTCTCGGGGTCATCGTCTCGGATGCGGTGGTGAGGCACCTTCGCGCGTCGGGTGGTGAGCATCGTCCGGCGACGTACTGGCTCCTCGGCGTAGGCGCGCTCTTGCCGGCGTGGCTGATCGCGCTTCTAGGTCTCGTATGGAGCCGACCCTGAAGGCAGCGCTGGCAGCCTGGCAGTGGCGGCCTGACGTCGCCCTCGTCGTGGCAGCCCTGGGGGTGGCCTACGTCACGGGCTGGCGGCGGCTCAGGCGGCGGACGCCGGCTATCGCCAGGCCGGGGCGACTTGCCCTTTATCTCCTCGGGCTATCGGTAATCGTCCTGGCGCTCCTCTCCCCGATCGACACGTTGGCGGCCTGGCTCCTCACGATGCACATGCTCCAGCACGAGCTGCTCACGATGGTGGCGCCGCCCCTCTTGCTGCTGGCAAACCCGCTCCCGGTCGTGCTCTGGGGACTACCCAGGCGGCTCCGTCACCGCCTCGGGCGGCTCCTGACCCGGGGGTCGCTCGTGCGCAGAGGGTTCCGCATGCTGACGCTCATGCCCGTCGCCTGGGTACTGTACATGGCCATCCTCTGGAGCTGGCACCTCCCCGCCGCTTATGAGGCCGCGCTTCACGACGAAGTCATCCATTCCGTGCAGCATCTCTCCTTCTTCGCCGCCGGGCTCCTCTTCTGGTGGCCCCTCATCAACCCGGCCCCAAGGCTCCACGGGCACATCCCGTACGGCTTCAGGCTCGCCTACATCATCGCGGCGGTCGGTCCGACGGCTCTTCCCATGATGTCGATCGCCGTCTTTGCACGGGAGGTCTTCTACCCCTACTACACGACCGCGCCGCGCCTCTGGGGCCTCACGGCGCTCGAAGACCAGGCCATCGGCTGGAGCCTGATGGGTACCTTGGATGGGATGATCGCTCTTATTGCTCTTCTCCTGCTGGTCGCCCGGATGCTGGAGCACGAGGAACGGATGACCCGCCTCCGCGAGGCGATCGACGCGAGGCGGAGAGACGCTCGCCCATGACTGCCGATCCCGGCCGGGATATCGCGCTTGCGGCCCTCGTCGCGCTCTCTCCCAGCCTGGCGATGTGGATTGCCAGGGCGTGGGAGCGTGAGGGACACCTGGCCTGACTGTCGTCAGGGCTGAGCACGCCGCCCTGGCGGTCTGGAAAGAAGCCAGGCCCAACCGGGCACAAGGCTGCCCATTCCGCTTTCCTCTTCTCCTCGACCTTCCTGTACAATGCCTCCTGGCTCAGGCGGCGAAAACGGTGCAGCGATATCTCCTCGAGACGATTCGGCTGAAAAAGCACTTCGGGGGAGTCAGGGCGGTTGACGGGGTCGACCTCCAAGTCGAGGAAGGAGAGCTCCTGGCCATCATCGGCCCGAACGGGGCAGGCAAGACGACCCTGTTTAATCTCCTCACGGGGATGCTCCGGCCGGACTCGGGAAGGGTCCTCTTGGCGGGGAAAGATATTACCGGACTTCCAGCCTCTGAGATCGTCCGCCACGGAATCGGACGATCCTTCCAACTCATCAACATCTTCCCCGAGCTCACCGTCCACGAGAACACGTTAGTGGCAGTCCTCTCCCACCTGGGCCTCACGTCCAAGCCCCTCGCCTCCTTGAACAAGGCCAAAGGGGCTCACGCGAAGGCCACTGAGCTCCTGGCACGGGTCGGCCTCCTCGCTGAAGCCGACCGCTGGGGAGGAAGTCTTTCCCGGGGAGATCAGAAGCGGCTCGAGATCGCCATCGCCTTAGCCGTGGAACCGAAGCTCCTGCTCCTGGACGAGCCGACGGCGGGGATGGCTCCCGTCGAGATCCAGCAGATCACACGGCTCCTGACGCGGATCGCCCAGGAGGCTGGGATCACCGTCGTGTTCACCGAGCACGACATGCGGGTGGTCTTCTCCGTCGCCTCACGGATCACCGTCATGCACCAGGGCAAAATCATCGCCACAGGGAGGCCAGAGGAGGTTCGCGTGCATCCCGGTGTCCAGGAAGCGTACCTGGGCGAGACCCCCTAAAAGCAGGAGTAATCCCCGCCCGCTTCCGGAGAGCCTAAAGCCCTCCCCGACGACGGCCTGGGGACCCTAACCCTCTAACCTTTCGTCCGCAGCTTCAGAACCTCCTCCACGGGTTGGGCGATGAGATGCCCCGGCGTGTCCTTGATCTCGGTTAAGTGGACTCCGAATGGGAGCTTGTCGGTCCGCTTGGTCACGCCCCACGGCACATCTCGAATGGCCTGGTGGTCCTCCTTCCGGATAACCGACTTGTAGGCAGGGGTCTCGAACTCGAGCCCTTCCAACGCGGCGACCACAGCGTCGGCGTCCGTCGTCCTCGCCTTCTCCACGGCCTTCTTGTACACGTAGACAGCGGCGTAGGTGTCATGAGCCGTCACGTGAGGATACTCCCCCCACCGCTTAACGAAGCGGCCGACGAACTCCCTGTTCCTTTGCGTGTCAGGATGCTCGAACCAATACCCGTGGGAGGCAGACCAGAGGCCCTCGGGGATGGTCTTCCCCAG
>JACQWB010000228.1 GCA_016209385.1 Candidatus Rokuibacteriota bacterium | reverse complement strand
GGCTTGATGAGCGCGATCGCCTCATCCATCCACTCCCGCGCCTTCTTGTAGGCGGCGATCTGCGCCTTCGTGGCCCGGCCCACGTTGAAGGTGCGGTAGTAGCAGGTCCGGTAGCCGATGAACGACATGATGATGTCGAAGAACGCCTGGTCGCCCGGGCGGATCAGGCGGTCGGTGAAGTTGTGGGGGTGGGGGCTGCAGCGCTCACCCGAGATGGAGTTGATCGCCTCCACGCAGTCGGCCCCCATCTCGTACAGGCGCTTGTTGGCGAGCGCCACGATCTCGTTCTCGCGCACGCCGGGCTTGAGCGCCTCGTAGATGTCCTGGTAGACGCCGTCCACCATCGAGGCCGCCATGTTGAGCAGCGTCAGCTCATCCTGGCTCTTGATCATGCGCGCCTCGAGCAGGACCTGCTGGCCATCGCTCACCCGTACCCCGGCCTCTTGCAGCGCGAAGAGGAACGGCGGCTCGATGACGTCGATGCCGAGCGGCATCCCGGCCACGCCCTCGGCCTTCAAGATGCCCTGGATCTCCTGGGCGGCTCGCTTGAAGAGGCCCGCCTTCGGCGAAACGGCGCCGCGCATGCCCACCATGCCCGCCAGCGACTGCTTCTCGGGGATCCAGGGGGCGTAAAGCCGGTGGTGCCGCGCCGCCGAGCCGAAGTCCCACACCCAGGGCTCGCCGGTGCCGGTCAGCAAGGACCAGCGCGTCAGCTTGTCCCGCGCCCACTCGCCGATGACCGTGCTCGTGACATAGCGGATGTTGTGCTGGTCGAAGAGAAGCAGCGCGCCCAGGCCCGACCTGGCCAGCGCCTGGCGCACCCGCCCCAGCCGGTAGGCGTTGAGGCGCCGGAAGTCCACCCGCTCCTCGAAGTCCACCTGCATGTGGCCGGGGGCCTGGAGCGGCCGGTCCCACCGGTGCCTGGGGTTGGGGCTCTCGGGGGTGACGGGCTTAGGGGTTGGCGACGATTGCTTGCGGGCCATGGCTCCCTCCTTAAAAAGCGCCTGCCGCGCTACTTTACATCGGCCCAAGCCTCGTCTTCAATCCGCTCGATCCCCCTCTGAGTCAACGCTTGACCCTGTAGCCGGGGCCCGAGGGCTTCCTCAGATCCACGGTGACCACGGCGCCGCCCAGGCCGTGGACTTGATCATGGGCCTCGACGACCACGATGTGGACATCGCGTGGGATCCTGATCCTCTCGTCACGCGTGAACGGCTGCTCGCCCACGTGCGAATGCAGCAGCACCCGCCGCCCCAGCTCCCTGCCCTCCGGCGTCCGCACCCGCCACCAGTCAGCCCAGTGGTCCGGGTCCCTGTCGTCGTGGCGCACGGTCACCGCGAAGGTCCACTGCTCCGGGCCATCCCGGGTGACCTCGACCTTGACCACGTCCGCCTTGCCCGCCCACGCCGTCGTCGCGATGAGCAGAACGGCGACAACCATCACGGGCGCCACCCGACGGCCTCGGGGAGCCTCCGAACGGAGGAGGCGACTCGGATGGCGAGCTGCCGGTTTGCCGTCAGACACTCGATACACTTGACAATCCCGCCCCGACAGCCCCAGGATGCGCTCGGTACCAATTTGGAACCAAAATGATTCCGCAAAAGTCCGGACGAATACGCGAAGGTCTCCAAAACACCTCGATCCACACCGCGGTGTCAACCAGAACCACGTGGAGTCCGGCGACGCCTTCGCAATGGGCGGTCAGCGCGCATTTCCGTCAGACCTCCCCGCCAGAGCCCCGAGACAGCGAGATCCAGAATCTTCCGCGCCCGAGCCCGGCGCACGAAGTCATCGAGCGCGCTCGACCGCCTTCGAGTACGTGCGCTCGCCGCTCACCCGGACGACCTCCTCAAGGAGTCGTCCATCAAGCACAAGATTTATGCGCTTCATACACACGATCCACTACCACTGGAATCACAGGTCAAAGACCCATTTCAAGAGTGGAACTCACCGGGCTACATGGCCGCGTCGTAGCCCGGCTCAGGCGGCTCACCGCAGTCGCTCGACCGTGCCACTTAGCCGGCCTTCTTCAGGAGCGGTTTAGGGAGGCGTTTGAGCTGGCGGGAAGCATTGTAAATGTCAACCATCTTTTGTGCATTGAGCCAAAAATCTGGAGTCGTGCTGAAGGCCGCGGCAAGTTTAATAGCAAGCCTTGGGGTCACCTGGGCCCTCTGGTTTACGATACGATTGATCACCTTAAAATCGCATCCGATATGATCCGCCAGTCGTTTCTGGGTAAGCTTCAACGGGATCAAAAATTCCTCTCTGAGAATTTCCCCTGGAGCTGTCGGCTTTCGCTTCAAGGTATATTCCAAGTGCCTGGCTACCGGCGCCGGCTCGCTTGGCGGCGCTCCAGCGCCGCGCCCCAGCGTGCCAGGAATGCGGTGATGAAGGCATGCTCCTTGGCTGGGTCCACGGCTAAAGGGGCGAGCGCCATCGCCACGGCGAGCGCGACGTGGTAGCCCTCGGAGCGCGAGGCGACCGCGCGCCGGTAGGCGGGATGCGCGTCGTTCACCCACACCGTGGACTCGACGAGACGCGCGAGCTCCGGGTCATCGCGGCGGCTTTCGAACTGGATGCTCAAGCCGTACCGCGCGGGCCGACGGGCGCCACGATCGGCGGCCAGATGACCCGCCGCAGCCGGCGGCGTGGGCTCGGGCACGCTCGCGCGAGGGGTCTCGACACCCTCGACGGGCTCCCCGGCAGGCGCCTCCGGCGGCCTTTCGACACCAGCCTCCTCGCGCTCGCGATCTGTGCCGGGTGTTTCGTGCGCCGCGGGCGGTGGAGCGGCGGACGCGCTGAGGCCGGGACCGGCGCTGCTCACCGGCAGTCGGCGCTGGCCGCCGACCCGCTGCTCGACGAGCGTGGCCAGAAGCGGGAACACGTCGGCGAGCTCGCCGAGCACGGCTACGAGGTCGCGCTCGACGGGTCGGGCAGCGCGGCGCCGCGCCCGCGCGGCGGCGTCACCGGCGTCCCCCCAGAGGGTGAGCTGCCGCGACACGGCCTCCTGGGTGGCCCGGCGATAGGCCAGGTAGATCGCACCCCTCGCACCGGCGCGGATGAAGTCGGCCTTGTTCAGGGTGAGGCACTCGGCCAGCCCCGGCACCTCGATCAGGCCGCCGATCCGCTCCGCCGCGGATGGGGTGATGGCCAACCAGTCCCAGCCGCGCTTGATGACCTTCCCGAACGTGCTGACCGCGACACCTCGCAGTTCCTCGGGGAGCGGCCCCGCATCGCGGATCAGGTAGCCCGCGCCCGCGGGCTTCCGCTTCCGCGCCACGCGTATCGTGATGGACGCGCTCTCCGGGGCGTGCCAGCTTCGCCGCTCCAGGGTACCCCCGTTGAGCACGAAGCTCACCCCGCGCGGGTAGTGGACGCTCAGGATCTCCTCCAGGGCGGGATCGAGGAGGGGCTGGAAGTTCCGGCGCAGGACGCCCTCGATGAAGCCAGGGTCAAGGAGCGGGGAGAGCGCGTTGGTGGGCCTGAGTCGTGCCGCCGTGCCGCGCCCGGCCAGGAGTCCCGGCGGCGGGAGCCACCGCCAGGGCGCCTTGTGGCGGGAGGCGAGTCGCCAGGTCGTGGCCACGTGATGCCGGCCGTGCCGCGTTTCGGTCACTACCTCATCGCAGACGAGCAGCGCCACCTTGATGCCGACACCGGCAAAGCCGATCCCGGCGCCCCGGACCTTGGCGCTGGCCGCGACGTCGTGGTAACGGGCCAGCTCACGCCGGCGCATGCCGGCGCCGTCGTCCAGGATTGTCAGCGACGGCCGAGATGGATCCGTGACGATCGCGATGGTCGTGGCGCCGGAGTCGAGGGAATTGGCGACAATCTCGGCGAGGATCGTCTCCTCCGTAGACCCCGGGTAGGCATCGCGCAGATCTTCGAGCAGGTGGAGGAGATCGACCCGTGTCTCGCCCAGGGCTCAGCTCCTACGCACCCACATACCCGCGCACGTCCACGTGAATGCCAGCGCCGGAGGTCTCTTCCTCGGTCTTGAGCAGACTTGCCGTCGCGGCCTCGCGACGTCGGCTCTTCCAGTTTCTATCAAACCTGAATCGGTTTGCCGGAGACCTTTGCGTAAAGTACGTCAGGGTCGAGATCGGCACCGTTAGGCCAATGGAGGCTTCCCAACTCTGGGTGAACAGACACCTCAGCAACGCGGGTGGGATCCGAGAGTGGCGCGAAGACCCCTTCGAACCGAAGTAGCTCCGCCAAATTAATCTCGCCTTGAACGCCGTCTTCAAAGCGTACCCAAATCCGGTGCTCCCCAAGGTGCCGAGCTTCGACAATGTCGACCATCATCGCGTCACTCCAACGGGCGAATCGGCTTGAGCGGAGCCTGCTGACGGGCAAGACGCCAGTTCTCACGTAGCTCGTGCTGGTGCATTGCTGCCCATTCGGTCACGAGACCAAGAACCCTGGGCGAGAGCCTGCCACGGAGCACTGTTAACAACTCGATGTCAATTATCGCTCTCTGGTCGCCGTATCTAGCGTGAAAGTGCGGGGGCTCGTGGTCATTGTAGAACATCGCGATGATGATGCCAAAGAACCGGCTGACCTCAGGCAATCACCCTCCGGGGTATCGGGGCGTTGCTATCCAGCTTCGGCCTTCTCGATCCTGGCCCAGGTGTCGCGGAGGCCGACCGTGCGGTTGAAGACCAGGCGCGCGGGCGTGGAGTCCTTGGTGTCAACGCAGAAGTAGCCCTGGCGCTCGAGCTGGTAGCGGCTGCCCGGCGAGGCGCCGGCGAGCGATGGCTCCAGCTTGCAGCCGGCCAGGACCTCGAGCGATCGCGGGTTCAGCGCCGCCTTCCAGTCCTCCTCCTCGTCGGGCTTGGGCCTCAAAAACAAATTCTCGTAGAGCCGCACCTCGGCGTCGACGGCGTGGGCAGCCGACACCCAGTGGATGGTCCCCTTGACCTTGCGCCCGCGCGCGTCGCCGCCGAGGGTCGCAGGATCGTAGGTGCAGCGCACCTCGACGACTTCGCCGGTGCGCTCGTCCTTGACCAGGCCGGTGCACTTGACGATGTAGGCGTAGCGGAGGCGCACCTCGGCCCCAGGGGCGAGGCGGAAGTACTTCGGGGGCGGGCTCTCGCGGAAGTCGTCCTTCTCGATCCAGAGGACCCGCGAGAACGGCACGCGCCGGCTCCCCGCCGCGGAGTCCTCGGGGTTGTTCACCGCCTCCATCTCCTCGACCTGCCCCTCGGGGTAGTTCTCGATGACGAGCCTGAGCGGGCGGAGCACGGCCATCCGCCGCTCAGCGCGCCTGTTGAGATCCTCGCGGAGACAATGCTCCAACAGGGCGATGTCCACGAGGTTGTCGGCCTTGGCGACGCCGATCCGCTCGCAGAAGTCTCGGATTGCCTCGGGCGTGTAGCCGCGCCGGCGTAACCCGGCGATCGTCGGCATGCGCGGGTCGTCCCAGCCGGTGACGTGGCCCTCCTCGACGAGCTCGAGGAGCTTCCGCTTCGACATGACCGTGTGAGAGAGGTTGAGGCGAGCGAACTCGATCTGCTGCGGGTGGTAGATGCCGAGCTGGTCGAGGAACCAGTCGTAGAGCGGGCGGTGGTCCTCGTACTCGAGGGTGCAGATCGAGTGCGTGATCTGCTCGATCGAGTCGCACTGGCCGTGGGCCCAGTCGTACATCGGGTAGATGCACCAGGCGTCGCCGGTCCGCTGG
>JACQWB010000227.1 GCA_016209385.1 Candidatus Rokuibacteriota bacterium | reverse complement strand
CGATCACGGTGATCGAGGCCGGGGCGACGGCGATCCGCTGGAAGAGGTCGAGCGGGACGCCGAGGGCGTGGGCGACGGCGGCCTTGATCGGATCGGCGTGGGAGACCGCGACGATGGCGTCGCCGGGGTGGCGCTCGACGAGCCGGGCGAGCGCGGCTGTGACGCGTGCCTGCATCTCAGTGAACGACTCGCCTCCGGGGAAGCGGAAGCCGCTCGGGTGGTGGCGGACCAGCTGCCACTCGGGCTTTCGTCGAAGCCGCTTGAGCGCGAGCCCGGCCCACTCACCGGGGTCGCACTCGTTGAGGCCGGCCTCCACCCTGGGGGTGAGGCCGCGGGGACCTGCGATCGTGGCCGCCGTCTCCCGCGCGCGCTCGAGGGGTGACGTGTAGACGGCGGCGAGGCGTGGGAGCCCGCCGATGCGCCGGGCGACGGCGTCGGCCTGGCGTCGTCCCTCGTCCGCCAGGTGCAGCCTCGGCGCACGCCCGGGCAGGATCACGCCCGTCTTCGGTGTCAGGGCGTGACGGACCAGGAGGACGAGCGTTGACTTGGGGTTGGGGCGCGCCCTGGGCATGGCGAGTTCTCTGGCTAGGATGCAGCGTGGCAGGTCCGCTGTCAATTTCCGGCGCGTGAGACGACCGCATGCCCGCTACTGACTCGACAGCCGCACGTCCTCGTGCGAAATGGTAAAATGCGATGGTTGGGTGACGGGTGAGGAGCAAGCCTGATGGCCAGCGATCGGATTATCATCCGGGGCGCGCGCGAGCATAATCTCAAGAACATCGACCTGGAGATTCCCCGGGACCAGCTGGTGGTGATCACGGGGCTCTCGGGGTCGGGGAAGTCTTCGCTCGCCTTCGACACGATCTACGCCGAGGGGCAGCGGCGCTACGTGGAGTCGCTCTCGGCTTACGCCCGGCAGTTCCTGGAGCAGATGGAGAAGCCGGACGTGGACTCGATCGAGGGGCTCTCCCCGGCGATCTCGATCGAGCAGAAGTCGGTCTCCCACAACCCCCGCTCGACGGTGGGGACGGTCACCGAGATCTACGACTACCTCCGGGTCCTCTTCGCGCGGATCGGCGTGCCGCACTGCCCCTCGTGCGGCCAGGCGATCTCGGCCCAGACCGTTCAGCAGATGGTGGATCGCGTCCTGGCGCTGGCGACGGGGACCAGGCTCCTGGTCCTGGCGCCAGTGGTCCGCGGGAGAAAGGGCGAGTACAAGAAGCTCTTCTTCGATCTCAGGCGCCAGGGGTACGCGCGCGTCCGCGTGAACGGCCAGCTCCGCGAGCTGACGGAGGAGATCGACCTCGACAAGAACAAGAAGCACACGATCGAGGTCGTGGTGGACCGTCTGCTGGTCAAGGACACCATCGGCGGTCGCCTCGCCGACTCGCTCGAGACCTCGCTGAAGCTGGCCAGCGGCATTGCCCAGGTCGAGGTGGTGGACGGGCCGGCTTTCCTCTTCTCCGAGCAGCTCGCCTGCGCCCGCTGCGGGATCTCCTTCCCCGAGGTCTCCCCGCGGATGTTCTCGTTCAACAACCCCTACGGGGCCTGCCCCGAGTGCGGCGGGATCGGGAGCCGCTACGAGATCGATCCGGAGCTGATCGTCCCCGACTCGCGGAAGTCGCTGAGCCAGGGGGCGCTGGCGCCCTGGGCAGGGCGCGAGTCGGTCTACTTCAAGCAGACGCTCCAGGTGCTGGCCAAGCGCCACCGGTTCCGCCTCGACACGCCGTGGAAGCAGCTGAAGAAGCCGACGCGCGAGCTGATCCTCCACGGTGAGCCCGACGGTGGCTTCGAGGGTGTCCTCAAGGTGCTGGAGCGGCGCTACAAGGAGACGCTGTCGGAGGAGACCCGCCAGGAGATCGAGCGGTTCATGTCCCTGAAGGACTGCCCGGTCTGCAGGGGCTCGCGGCTCCGCGCCGAGACGCTGGGGGTGAAGATCGCAGGCCTCTCGATCGCCGAGGTCGTCAAGTTCACGATCAAGGAGGCCGCCAAGTTCTTCGAGGGCCTCCAGCTCTCCGAGCGCGAGGAGATCATCGCGCGGCGAATTCTCAAAGAGATCCGCGAGCGCCTCGGCTTCCTCCAGAACGTCGGGCTCGACTACCTGACCCTCGACCGGCCCGCTGCCACGCTTGCGGGAGGCGAGGGGCAGCGGATCAGGCTCGCGACCCAGATCGGCTCGAGCCTGGTCGGCGTCCTCTACATCCTGGACGAGCCCTCGATCGGGCTTCACCAGCGCGACAACCGCCGCCTCCTTGACACGCTCCAGCGGCTCCGCGACCTGGGGAACACGGTGCTCGTGGTCGAGCACGACGAGGAGACGATCCGCTCCGCCGACTACGTGATCGACCTCGGGCCCGGTGCGGGCGAGATGGGCGGCCACGTGGTCGCAGTTGGGACCCCCGACGAGATCATGCAGAACCCGAACTCGCTCACGGGCAAGTACCTCGCGCGCGAGCTCAGGATCCCGATCCCGTCGGCCAGGCGCAAGCTCAACGGCAAGTTCCTCACGATCCACAGCCCGCGCGAGCACAACCTGAAGGGGATGCCGGTCAGGATCCCGCTCGGGACGTTCACCTGCATCACAGGCGTGTCGGGGTCGGGGAAGTCAACGCTCGTGAACGACATCCTCTACCGGGCGCTGGCGCAGATGCTCTACCGGGCGCAAGAAAAGCCGGGGGCCCACGACAGGATCGAGGGAGCCCAGCACGTCGACAAGGTCATCGACATCGACCAGTCACCGATCGGCCGGACGCCGCGCTCAAACCCGGCGACCTATACCGGGGTCTTCACGTTCATCCGGACGCTCTTCGCCCGGACCCCCGACGCGCGGATGCGCGGCTACGCGCCCGGCCGCTTCTCTTTCAACGTCAAGGGCGGTCGCTGCGAGGCGTGCCAGGGCGACGGGCTCGTGAAGATCCAGATGCACTTCCTGCCGGACGTGTACGTGATGTGCGAGGTCTGCAAGGGGAAGCGTTACAACCGAGAGACCCTGGAGATCCGCTACAAGGGGAAGAACATCTCGGACCTGCTGGACATGACCGTCCACGAGGCGCTGGCCTTCTTCGAGAACATCCCCGTCATCAGGCAGAAGCTCCAGACGCTCCACGACGTGGGGCTCGACTACATTCGCCTCGGCCAGTCCGCCACCACGCTCTCGGGCGGCGAGGCTCAGCGCGTGAAGCTCTCGACCGAGCTCAGCCGCCGCGCGACGGGGCGGACGCTCTACATCCTCGACGAGCCCACCACCGGGCTCCATTTCGCCGACATCCAGCGGCTCCTGGATGTCCTGAACCAGCTCGTGGACCAGGGGAACACGGTGGTCATCATCGAGCACAACCTGGACGTGATCAAGACCGCGGACTGGATCATCGACCTCGGCCCCGAGGGCGGCGACGAGGGCGGGCGCGTCATGGCCACCGGCACGCCCGAGGACGTGACGCGCCAGGCCGCCAAGTCCTACACGGGCCAGTTTCTCCAGCGCGTTCTGGCGAAGCCTGCGTGAACCACGGCGAGATCGTCAGCTTCATCTGGGGCGTCGCGGACCTGATCCGTGACACGTTCAAGCGCGGCACGTGCCAGGACGTGATTCTGCCGGCCGCCTCAAGCCGATCGAGGCTGACCTTAGGGCCCCCGCAAGGCGGATAATATTCCGCCATCGAAATCCGGACCCCGCTCCTTTCAGGGAACCGCTCCCAGCCATCGCTGCTCCACGGAGCCTAGCAACCCTTTCGCGCGAGCATGTGCGAGAGCACTTGCGCAGGGCGCGCAAATATGTGATATCATTTTGATATCTTGAAACTCCTGTAAAGAGAGGATCCGAACATGCCTCACATTCTTGTCAGAGATCTCGACGAAAGAACCATCAAGCGCCTCAAGGTCCGAGCCAGGCAACACGGGAGATCTCTCCAGGGCGAGCTCAGGGTCATCCTGGAGCAGGCTACTACACTAAGCTTCAAGGAAGCTCGTGAAGTCGCCGAGGAGTGGCGCAGGCGACTCCGCGGCCGGGAATTTACTGATAGCGCGAGATTGATTCGCGCGGATCGCAGTCGGTGAGCGATCTGGTGGTGGATGCGAGCGTGGCGGTTAAGTGGCTCGTGCCGGAACGCCACGCGGACGCCGCCGTCGTCGCTTTAAGCGGAGAGTACTCCTTGCTGGCCCCTGACCTGATCTGGGCCGAAGTCGGCAATACGCTCTGGAAGAAATGGCGGCGGCGCGAGCTCCAGGAGGCGGAGGCCTCAGGCCTGCTTCAGGACTTCCGACGGTTCCCGCTCCGAATTTACGCTTCAGACGCGTTGCTGGATCTGGCGTGGCGCGTCGCGACACGCTATCGCCGGAGCCTTTATGATAGCGTCTACCTTGCTCTAGCCAGCCACAGGGGATGCCAGCTCGTGACAGCCGACCGAAGGCTATATCGTCACCTGGAACGGAGCCCGCTCGGTACTCATCTCCTATGGGTGGAGGACCTTGGGTGAAGCACCGCCCGGATGCGGAACGGATCACGGATGATCAGGAGTTCGCCAAGTTCTTCCTGGACTGGCTGTTCGCGCGCTTCAAATCAAAGGTTGTCGGAACGGCTGAGTAGTTGACGATACCCGCGCAATCCGTCATGCTGAGCTGGTTGTCGTAATGATCGGCGGCACCTGAACCGGCTCGTGGACCAGGAGAACACGGTGGTAATGATCGAGCACAACCTGGACGTGATCAAGACCGCAGACCAGATCATCGACCTCGGGCCCGAGGGCGGCGACGAGGGCGGACGCATCATCGCCACCGGCACCCCCGAGGAGGTGGCCCGCCAGGCCCCGAAGTCCTACACGGGCCAGTTCCTCCAGCGCGTCGTCGCTCGGTGAGCACGTCGCCCGCATGAACCACGGCGAGATCGTCAGTTTCCTCTGGGGCGTCGCGGAGCTGATCCGCGACACCTTCAAGCGCGGGAAGTACCAGGACGTCATCCTGCCCCTGACCGTCCTCCGCCGGCTCGACTGCGTGCTTGCTCCAACGAAGGAAAAGGTCCTCCAAACTCTGGCCAAATACAGGGGCAAGGGGCTCGAGAACCTTGACCCGTTGCTCCGGAAGGCCTCAGCGTTCGCGTTCTACAACACGTCGCGCTACGACTTCGAGAAGCTCCTTGCCGATGCCCCGAACGTTGCAGCCAACCTGAGGAACTACATCAAGGGTTTCTCCCCCAACATGCAGGAGGTGATCGAGAAGTTCGACTTCGACAATACGATCACAAAGCTCGCCGAGGCCGGACTCCTCTTCAAAGTCCTGGAGCGCTTCAAGAAAGCATGTGCGGCAGCACTTGCATAGGCACGCAACTTTGATATCATTCTGATATCTTGAAACTCTTGTTGTAAAGAGGGGATGCGAGCATGCCGCACATTCTTGTCCGAGATCTGGCCGAAGGGACCATCAAGCGCCTCAAGGTTCGAGCCAGGCAACATGGGAGATCTCTCCAAGGCGAGGTCAAGGTCATCCTGGAGCAGGCTACTACGCTAAGCTTCAAGGAAGCTCGTGAAGTCGCTGAGGGGTGGCGCAGGCGACTCGGGGGCCGGAAATTTACGGATAGCGCGAGATTGATTCGCGCGGATCGCGGTCGGTGAGCGGTCTGGTGG
>JACQWB010000226.1 GCA_016209385.1 Candidatus Rokuibacteriota bacterium | reverse complement strand
TCATCCGGCTCATGATCGACCGCATCAACAAGCAGCTCGTCGACAAAGGCATCCGTCTTCTCCTGTCCCTGGCCGCGGAGGAGCTGCTCGTCCGGAAGGGGTACGACCCGATCTACGGGGCGCGTCAGCTCCGCCGCACCATCCAGAAGCACATCGAGGATCCGCTGGCCGAGGCCATCGTGCGCGGGCAGTTCTCGGAGGGGACCCAAATCGAGGTGGACTGCGAGGGGGAGGCCTTCGTCCTGAGGGAGCGGGAGCCAGCCGAGCCGCCCCTCGAACTGGCGGAGCACTGAAAGCGGGTCCGCCCGGCGCCCTGTGGTCCCGCGGAGGGGCGGGCCCGTTGACCAATGATGCGCCTCTGGAGGGTAGTTCTCTCCATTTTTTTTGTCCTCCTCCTGCCCGTCCCTTCTCGGGTGCCGGCCCAGGAAGGGCAGCAACCCCCCGTCATCATCAACGAGCTGGCGGTTCAGGGGAACCGCCGGGTCCAGGAGGCCGTGATCCTGGGCCGGGTGCAGACCAAGGTGGGGATGCCCTTCGTCCCGGCCCGGCTGGGGGAGGACATCCGCAGCATCTTCGCCCTGGGCTTCTTCGACGACGTCCAGCTGAAGGTGGAGGACTTCGAGGGGGGGGTCAAGGTCACCTTCGTGGTCGTCGAGCGCCCGTTCATCCGGGACATCGAGTTCGTCGGGAACCGGCGCATCGACACGGCCACCCTCCAGGAGAAGATCGACCTGAAGCTGGGAGCCGTCTACAATCCGGTGCAGGTTCAGAAGGCGGTCGACAAGCTCAAGGATCACTATGAGGAGGAAGGGTACTTCGAGGTGCAGATCGCTCCCCAGGTGGATCGGGTGCCCGACGGAGACGTGAAGGTGGCCTTCCGGATCAGCGAGGGGCGGCGGATCACGATCGACCGGATCGTCATCGAGGGGACGTCGGGGCTCACGCCCAGGCAGGTGAAGAAAGCGATGGCCACGCAGGAGCGGCAATTCTTCATCCTGCGCGGGGTCGTGCACCGGCAGCGCCTCGAGGAAGACATCGAGCGGATCGTCGCCCTCTACACCGACCACGGTTACATCCAGGCCCGGGTGGAATCCCATGACATCAGCGTGGACCGGGACCGGGCCCGGGTGACGATCACGATCAAGGTGGTCGAGGGGCCGCAGTTCACGCTCGCCGGTGTGGACGTGACCGGGACGAACGTCCTCCCGGTCGAGGAGGTACGCCGGCAGATCAAACTCGTGCCCGGGAAGCCGTTCTCGCGGGCCAAGCTGCGCGAGACCGTCCATGGCATCAGCGAGCTCTACAGCACCATCGGCCGCGCCTCGGTGGACGTGAACCCGGTCGCCACCCAGGACCAGGCGGCCCGGAAGGTGAACGTGACCCTGGAGATCACGGAAGGGCCCGAGGTCTTCGTCGAACGCATCAACATCAGCGGCAACGTACGAAGCCAGGAGAAGATCCTGCGGCGGGAGATCCCGATGGCGGAGGGGGATCTCTTCACCAGCCAGAAGCTCGCGCGGGCGCGCCAGCGGCTGGCGAACCTCGGGTTCTTCGAGACGGTCAAGGCCTCGACCTCGCCGGGGTCGGCCAAGGACAAGATCGTGGTGAACATCGAGGTCACCGAGCGCCCGACGGGCATCTTCAGCATCGGCGGCGGCTTCAGCTCGGCGGAGGGGTTTCTCGGCACGATTGACCTCTCGCAGCGAAACTTCCTCGGCAGGGGCTGGGAGGTGGCGCTCAGGCTCCGGGGTGGCGCGAACACCCAGCTAGGGATTGTCTCCTTCACCGAACCCTGGCTCTTCGATCGGCCCCTGGCGGCGGGGTTCGACCTCTTCAACAACCGGCGCGTGTTCCTGGACTTCACGGTCAACAGCCTCGGCGGCGACGTGCGGCTGAGCCACCCGTTCCTGGAATTCTGGCGGTGGAACCTGCAGTACCGGCTGACCCGCGACGATATCTCCGACGTGGCCGAGGACGCCTCGCCATTCCTCCGGCGTGAGGAGGGGGACACGGTCACCTCGCTGGTCGGGGCGGGCGTCGTCTGGGATACCCGGGACAACGTCTTCACCCCTGCCCGAGGCGGACGGTTCAGCCTCGTGAGCGACGTCGCCGGGCTGGGCGGCGACAACAAGTTCATGAAGACCGTGGGGGAGCTGAGCTATTTCTATCCGGTTTTCTGGGACACCGTTCTCGCCGGCCGCCTGGAGGCTGGCTATGGCTTCGGGCTCGGGGACAACGAACTGCCACTTTTCGAGCGGTTCTTCCTGGGCGGCCCGAATTCGATCCGCGGACGCAAGCTGCGCCAGATCTCACCGGTGGACGAGACGGGCAGTCGCATCGGCGGCACTTCCGAGGTCCTCCTGAACCTCGAGCATCTCGTCCCCGTCGGATTCGGGATCCGACTGGCGACCTTCTTCGATGTCGGGAACGTCTACGGGTTCACCAAAGACTTTGATCTAACCGACACGCGGGAAGCCGCCGGGGTCGGCGTCCGCTGGCAGTCGCCGTTCGGGCCGATCCGGCTGGACTGGGGGTTCAACCTGGATCGCCGGAAGGGCGAGAGCTCCAACCAGTTCCACTTCTCCGTGGGGTCGCCCTTCTAGGGCCGCCAGCCCCCGGGGTCCTCGCTCCCGCGGGCATCCGGTACGGGAAGGGGAGGGAACATGGGGGGGGTAACGATAAGAGTCGTTCAGGCGGGAATGATCGGCCTCGCGCTGCTCCTCGGGGCGTCGGCCGCGGCCCAGTCGCCGAGCCGGATCGGCTACGTGGACGTCCAGCGGATCCTGGCCCGGTCGTCGGCCGGCGTGGCGGCGCGGGAGCAGATCGAGCGCGACAAGGCGTCGATGCAGAAGGACGTGGACGGCAAGCGCACGGAGCTCGAGAAGCTGCGCGACGAACTGGACAAGAAAGGGCTCCTCCTGAGCCCCGAGGCGCGGAAGGAAAAGCAGGAGACGCTGGAGCGCAAGGCGCGCGACCTCCGGCGGCTGATCGACGACTACCAGAAAGAGCTCGAGAAGAAGGAACAGGGGCTTCTCCAGAAGGTGCTCCAGGAGCTGTCCGGCATTATCGAGCGCTACGGCAAGCAGCGCGGCTATCTGATCATCGTCGAGAAGCGCGGCGCCGGGGTCGTCTACGGGGCCAGCGAGGCGGACCTCACCGACGAGATCATCAAGGCGTATGATCAGGAAGCCGGTCGGGCGAAGAAGTAGGGCAGATGGCGACCTCCGGATCGTTGACGCTCGGGGAGATCGCTCAGGCGCTCCGGGTGGAGCTGGAGGGTGATCCTGACCTGAAGATCACCGGGGTCGCCCCGCTCGAGACCGCTCGGCCGGATCAGATCTCCTTCCTCACGCACGCCAAGTACGCGAGCCTGGCGCGAACGACACGTGCCGGCGCGCTGCTCGTCCCCGCCGACGCGAAGCTGCTCGGACCTCTGCTCCGGGCCACCGACCCGAGAGCCGCGCTCATCGGCCTCCTGAGACTCTTTCACCCGGCGCCGACGCCCCCGAGCGGGATTCACCCGTCAGCCCAGATCGCGCCGAGCGCTCGTGTGGACCCCAGCGCGGCGGTGGGGGCGCTGGCCGTCATCGGCGCCGATGCGCGCGTCGGAGCGCGGACGTGGATCTTTCCGCTCGTCTACGTGGGTGACGGGGCCGAGGTCGGGGCTGACTGCCTCGTCTATCCCCACGCGGTGATCCGCGACCGGGTGCGGCTGGGAAACCGGGTCATCGTCCACCCCGGGGCCGTCCTGGGGGCCGACGGGTTCGGGTACGTCTTCGATGGCACCCGGCATCAGAAGATCCCGCAGGTGGGGACGGTGGTGATCGAGGACGAGGTCGAGATCGGGGCGAACGTCACCATCGACCGGGCCACGCTGGGCGAGACGGTGATCCGGCGGGGCGTCAAGATCGACAACCTGGTGCAGATCGGGCACAACGCAGAGATCGGGGAGGATACCATCCTGGTGGCTCAGGTCGGGCTCTCCGGTTCGGTCAAAGTCGGCAGGCGGAGCGTCCTCGCGGGGCAGGTCGGCGTGGCCGATCACGTGACCATCGGCGACGCGGTGAGTGTCGGCGCCCAAGCCGGGGTCGCCTCGGACCTCCGCGAGGCCGGCCCCTACTGGGGCACGCCGGCGCGGCCGGCGCCCGAGGCCAGGCGGATCGCGGCGGCGTGGCCGCGACTCCCCGCGCTGCTCCGGAAGGTGCGGGGCCTGGAGCGGCGGATCCGGGAGCTGGAGGCGCGGCTGGGGATCGTGTCGCACGATCCCGGGGCCGACCGGGATGAGTAGCGCAATCCACCCGACCGCCGTGGTGGACCCGCGGGCGCGGTTGGCCGACGGGGTCTCCATCGGCGCCTACTCCGTCGTGGGCCCGGAGGTCGAGCTCGGCCCCGGCGTCGACATCGGGCATCACGTGGTGCTCGAGGGAGCGGTCGTCGTCGGGGCGCGGAGCCGCATCGGCCACGGAACCATCGTCGGAGCGCCGCCCCAGGACCTCAAGTACAAGCCTGGCACGCCGTCGGGCGTGCGGATCGGCGAAGACGCGGTGATCCGGGAGTACGTCACGATCCACCGCGCCACGACGCCTGGCGGCTGGACCGAGGTGGGGCGCGCCACCCTCGTCATGTCGATGAGCCACATCGCCCACGACTGCAAGATCGGCAACGAGGTCATCATCATCAACTACGCCGGCCTCACCGGCCATGTCCGGGTGGAAGACCGCGCCACGGTGGGCGGGCTCTCGGGGATCCGGCCGTTCGCCCGGGTGGGAACCTACGCGTACATCGGCGGGTGCTCGAAGGTCGTGCAGGACGTGCCGCCCTTCGTGATCGTCGACGGGGCGCCGGCCACCGCGCGGGCCGTCAACGCCATCGGGCTCCGGCGCGGGGGCGTCGGCCCCGACGATCGGCGCCAGATCCAGGCCGCGTTCCGGATCCTCTACCGGTCCGGGCTCTCGCCCGCTGCCGCCGTTCGCCGGATCAGCGGCGAGCTTCCCATGACGCCCGCAATCGCGCGCCTCGTGGAGTTCGTCGAGACGTCCAAGCTCGGGGTCTGTGGTCCCTACCGGGGTGGCCTTGACACCGGCGGCGGGCTGGGCGACCGTGAAACGGACCTGGACGGGACGACCGAGGGGATCGGGGGACTGCCGGTCGCCGACGAGGAGCGAATCTTCTGATGGCGGACGCGGGGCGCCGGGTGCGGGCTGCGGTCGTGGGTGCGGGGCACATGGGGCAGTACCATATCCTCGTGTACGCCGAGCTCTGGAACGTGGACCTGGTCGGGATCGTGGACGTGGACCGGGAGAAGGCGCGGCGGCTGGCCGTCCAGTACGACACCCGGGCCTTCGGGGACTACCGCGAGCTGATCGGCAGGGTTGACGTCGTCAGCGTCGCGGTGCCCACCGATCAGCACTTTGTGGTGGCGCGGGACCTCCTCGAGGCGGGGATCCACGTCCTGGTGGAGAAGCCCATGACCCCGACCCTGGAGGAGGCCAAGGAGCTCTTCCGCGTCGCGCGGCAGAACGGGGCCGTCCTCCACGTCGGCCACGTCGAGCGCTTCAACGGGGCCGTGCAGGAGCTCCGCAGGATCGTGGAGCGGCCGATCCTGATCGAGTCGAGGCGCCTCGGTCCCTTCGTTCCCCGCGTCCAGAACGACACGGTGGTGATGGACCTGATGATCCACGACATCGACATCGTCCTGGGGCTGGTGGACGGCGAGCCGCAGCACGCGTACGCGATGGGCCGGTCGGTCCACTCGGCGGGGCCGGACGTGGCCAGCGTCCAGCTCTTCTTCGACACGGGCACGATCGCCACCATCATCGCGAGCCGGGCGACGGAGCAGAAGATCCGGACCCTCGCGATCACCCAGCCCGACGCCTACATCCTCCTCGACTACGCGGATCAGGAAATCCAGATCCACCGTCGCGCTGCCCAAGAGTACACCCTGAACCGTGAGTCCATCCGCTACCGCCAGGCCTCCTTCGTCGAGCATCTCTTCGTCCACAAGGAGAACCCCCTCAAGCTCGAGATCCTCCACCTGCTCTCCGCGGTGCGGCGGACGCGGGCGGGGGATCCGATCGAGCTTCCCGAGGGCGAGAACCTCCGTTCGCTGGCCGTCGCCCTGGAGATCGAGCGGATGATCCATGAAGGCCGACGCGAGACCGTGTGGCCGAAGGATCTTCCGTGGAGCACACGCTCGGCCTGATGGCGGGCGCCGGGGTGCTCCCCGGCCGGGTGGCTGCCGAAGCGGCGCGGCGGGGCTGGCGCGTCGTGGTGTTCGCCTTTGACGCGGCTCCCGACTGCGGGGCTTTCGCGGACCGGGTGATCGTGTGTCAGCTCAGCGAGATCGGGCCGGTGCTGGAAGGCCTTCGAGCCGAGCGCGTCAGCGCAGTGGTCTTTTCCGGACGGCTTCCCAAAGGGATTCTGTTCGGGGCGCGCCCGGTTGACGCGGCAACGCACCAGCTGGCGGCCGCGGCCGGCGGGCTCTCGGACGCGGGGCTCGGGGAAGCCGTGGTGGGTGTGCTCTCGGGGCTCGGTATCGAGGTCCTCGACCAGCGCACGTTCCTCAGTCCCCTCCTGGCGCCCGCTGGCACCTTGACCGCGCGCTCGCCGTCGGCGGCGGAGTGGAACGAGATCCGGTTCGGTCTCGCCCTGGCGCGACGGTGCGCCGAGCACGGCGTGGGTCAGACGGTTGTCGTGGCGCGGGGTGTGGCCGTCGCGGTCGAGGCGCTCGAGGGGACCAGCGAGACGATCCGGCGGGGGTGTGAACTGGCGGGCCCGGGTACCGTGGTGGTCAAGGCCGTCGGGCCGCGGCACGACTACCGGTTTGATGTGCCCACCGTCGGGCTGGAAACGCTGGAGGTCATGGCTGGTGGCGGGGCGCGGGCGCTGGCCGTCGAGGCGGGAAAGGTCGCGATCCTGGACCGGGAGTCGGTCGTCGCGCGAGCCGAGAGCGCGGGTATCAGCATCGTGAGCATCGAGGGTGACGGTTAGCGGCTCACCGTGCCTGATGCTGGTCGCCGGGGAGGCCTCGGGCGACCTCCACGGGGCGACGCTTTCGAAGGCCCTGCGACGCCAGGCCCCCGGCTGGGGGCTGGTCGGGATGGGGGGGCCGCGCATGGCGGCGGCGGGGGTGGAGCTCGTCGCCGATCCGACGGCCCACGCGGTGGTAGGGACCCGTGAGGCGATCTCCCGCCTCCCCTGTCTCCTTCGCGCGTTCAGGCTTCTGTCGAAGACGCTGCGGATGAAGCAGCCACGCGCCCTGATCCTGATCGACTTTCCCGAGTTCAACCTCATGCTCGCCCGGGTGGCGAGGCGACTCAGGATCCCGGTCGTCTATTTCATCCCGCCTCAGGTCTGGGCGTGGCGGCCCTGGCGCGCGCGGCTCCTCGCGAGGCTCGCGGCTCAGATCCTCACGGTCTTCCCCTTCGAGCGGGCGATCTACGAGGCGGCAGGTGGCCGGGTCGAGTTCGTCGGTCACCCGTTGCTCGACGTCCTCCCCAACGGCTTGACCCGTGCCGGGGCACGTCATGCCCTCGGCGTCCTTCCGGAGACGATCCTGGTCGGGCTCCTGCCGGGAAGCCGTCGCGAGGAGGTCGAGCGGCTCTTGCCGGCGATGGCGACCGCGGCGCGGCGGATCCGCGAGAGCATCCCGCGGGCGGAGTTCCTCGCGGCACCGGCAGCGACGGTGGACCCGGCGCTGGTCGAGGGCGCTCTGCGAGGAGCCGCGGTCCACCTGCGACAGGTGCCCGGGCGGACCTACGAGGTCATGGCCGCCGCCGATCTCCTACTCGTCGCCTCGGGGACCGCGACGCTGGAGGCGGCGCTGATCGGGACACCTATGGTCGTGTGCTACCGGGTCTCCCGCTTCTCCGAGTGGACGGCTCGCGCCCTGATGCGGGTCCGGTGGGTGAGCCTGGCGAACATCGTCGCCGGACGCGGCGTCGTGCCCGAGCTCCTCCAGCACGACGCGACAGGGCCGCGGCTGGCCGAGGAGGCCCTCAGGCTCCTCGAGAGCCCCGATCTGCTCAGCGCCCAGCGCCTGGCCTTTGGCGAGCTCAAGGGCACCCTCGGCTCGCCCGGCGTCGGGGAGCGAGCAGCGCAGCAGATCCTCAGGGTGGCAGGGTACGCCCCGTGACCTTCGCGGATCGGCTGCTCCTGGCCCTCGCGCCGCGGACCGCGCACTGGGCGGTCCGCGCGCTGGCCGCGACCCTCACCATCACGGAGGTCGGGGCCGAGCACGTCGCCCCGTTCTGGGAGCGCCGCGCCCCGCTGATCTACGCGATCTGGCACGGCCGCATCCTGATGATCCCCTGCCTCTATGGGCGCCCGAACCGCGTCCGTGTCATGGCGAGCCGCTCCCGCGACGGCGAGCTCGAGGCGCGTTTTCTCACGCGGTTCGGTTTCGAGATGGTGCGCGGCTCTTCCACCCGGGGGGGCGCCGCCGCGCTCCGGTCCCTGGTCGAGTGCCTCAAACGCGGGCTGGAGGCGGCAGTGGCTCCCGACGGCCCGCTCGGGCCACCCTACGTGGTGCAGCCCGGCGTCATCGCGCTGGCGCGTCTCAGCGGGGTCCCGATCGTGCCGCTGACGTTCAGCGCGGCGCCGGCCTGGCGGCTGCGAAGCTGGGACGAGTTCCTGATCCCGAAGCCGTTCGCGCACGGAGTGGTGAGCTTCGGTCCCCCGCTCCACGTGCCGCGCGATCGCGACCGCGCCGAGCACGAGGCGCTCCGGAAGCAGCTCGAGTCCACGCTGCGGGAGCTCACCTGGCAGGCCGACGCGCGTGCCCAGGCCCGTTGATGTACCTGGTTTACACGCTCGGGTTCGCCCTCTTCCTGCTCGCCTACCTTCCGGTATTCCTGGTCCGGCGGTTCGGGCGCAAGGGATTCGGCCGGCTGTTCCGCGAGCGCTTCGGCCGGGTCGACAGCTTGCCGCCCGGACCCCGCTGCTGGATCCACGCGGTCTCGGTGGGGGAAGCGACCGCAGCGATTCCCCTCGTGGAGGGGATCCACGAGCTGTGGCCAGAGATAAACATCGTCGTGTCCACGGCCACGCCCACCGGTGCCAAGATCGTGCGCGAGCGCCTCGGCCACTGTGCGACCCACTGCTACTTCCCGCTCGACCTGCCCGGGCCCGCCCGGCGCGCGCTCCGCGCGATCAGCCCGACCTTCTTCGTGGCGCTCGAGACCGAGCTGTGGCCGAACTTCTTCCGCGAGCTGCGCCGGTGGGAGATCCCGGCGATGATCGCCAACGGTCGGATCTCGGACCGGTCCTTCCGCCGCTACCGGCTCGTGCGCGCCTTCTTGGGACGGGTGCTGGGTCAGATCAGCCTGTTCGCGATGCAGTCCGCCGAGGACGCCCGACGGATCATCGCGCTGGGTGCCGCGCCCGAGCGCGTGGTGGTCACGGGCAACCTGAAGGCCGCCCTCCCGCCCCACCATGCGGGCGGCGAAACGCTCTGGCGGCGGCTGCTCGGGCTGACCGGCGAGGAGCCGGTCTGGATCGCGGGCAGTACCCACAAGGGCGAAGAAGAGGTCGTGCTGGACGCGTTCCTCAGGCTTCGAACGCGGCACCCGTCCCTCGTCCTGGTGGTGGCGCCGCGTCACCCCGAGCGGGCCCCCGAGGTGGAACGCCTGATCCGGATCCGCGGGCTGGAACCGGTGCGGCGGACGGCCCTCCCCGGAGGCGCCGGCCCCCGGCCCGTCATCGTCCTCGACACGGTCGGCGAGCTGGCCCAGCTCTACGAGGTGGCCGCGGTGGTTTTCGTCGGCGGGAGTCTCGTCCAGTGGGGCGGTCACAACATGCTCGAGCCGGCGCTCCGACGGAAGCCGGTCCTGTTCGGTCCCCACACCGAGAACTTTCGGGAAAGCGCCGAGCTCCTGCTCATCGCGGGCGGTGGCTTCCTCGTGAGGGACGGCCACGACCTCGAGACGGCCATCGAGCGCCTGCTCTCCGACCCCGGCCTCGGACGGGCGATCGGGGAGGCGGGCTTCAAGGCGGTGGCGAGCCAGCAGGGCGCGGTGAGGGAGACGTTGCATCTCGTGCAGCGGCTCGTGGGTGTGGCGCCGTGAGGTGGGCCGAGGTCTGGGAAGGGCAGGCGGGGCCGCTCTTGGCCCTCTCCCTCTCGACCTTGAGCGTAGGCTATCGGGGCTTGCTGGCGCTCAGACAGGCGCTCTACGAGGGGGGAGTCCTCAACAGCCGTCGGCTCCCGTGTCCGGTCATCTCCGTCGGCAACCTGACGCTCGGCGGAACCGGGAAGACCCCGGCGGTCGAGCTCGCCGTACGGACACTGGCGAGCGCCGGCATCGTCTCGGGGATCGTGAGCCGGGGCTACGGCCGCCGGACCACCGGGACGCTGGTGGTCGCCGACCCGGACCGGATCAGGGGGGGACCCGCCGCGGCCGGGGACGAGCCGTTCCTCCTCGCCCGGCAGCTGAGGGGAACGCCCGTCGTGGTCGGGGAGAACCGGTACGAAGCGGGTCGTGTGTGCCTCGACCGCTTCGGGGTCGGCGCGCTGGTCCTCGACGACGCGTTCCAGCACCGGACGCTCCAGAAGGACCTCGAGATCGTCACGGTCGCAGGCAGCGCGCCCTGGGGGAACGGTCGCCTCTTTCCGAGCGGTCCCCTGAGGGAGCCGGTCAGCGCCCTGGTCCGGGCCCATCTCGTCCTGGTCGCCGGCGCCGCCGACGCGGGCGGCGTCCAGGCGGTCAGGGCGGCGCTCACGGCCCACGAGGCCCGGGGCGAAGTTGTGATGGCGCGCTACGAGCCGGTAGAATGTTGGGATGTCGGGGGCGGAACTGCCCCGGGTCTGGCGGAGCTCCGGGGTCTCAGGGTCTACGCCTTCGCCGGCATCGCGCGGCCGCGGAACTTCGCGCGGACCCTGGAGGCGCTCGGGGTGGACCTGGCCGGCTTTGCCGAGTTCCCCGACCACTACTGGTATGGTGCGAGCGAGGTGGCGGCGCTCGCTGCGGAAGGCCGGGCCCGCGGGAGCGTGGCTCTGATCACCACCGAGAAGGACGCGGTCAGGTGCCTGGGCCTGGCGCCCGCCTCGCTGCCCCTCTGGGCCCTGGCGGTGCGGCTGGTCCTGACCGACGGGCGCCCGGCGTGGGAACGCGCCCTTCTGGGTCTCTTCTCGGCTTGAGCCCCGACGGCTCGCGGCCGGGCCTGGGCACGATATGAACACGATCGATCCCGGAGAAGTCCGCACGCTGGTGGTCCGCGCCCCGAACTGGCTCGGCGACAGCGTGATGGCGCTGCCGGCGCTCAAGGCGCTCCGGGCGGGCGTGCCGCAGGGGCAGATCACCCTCGTCGGGCCCTGGGCGGGGCTCTTCGCCGATCAGGGCGTGGCCGACCGTGTGGTCGCGTATCCGAGAAGCTTCGCCCGCCGGCTCAGCCTCACGCGTGCGCTCCGCTCGGTGCGAGCCGACACGGCGTTGATCCTCCCCAACTCGCTGGAATCAGCTCTGGCGGCCTGGAGCTGGGGTGCGGCGCGCCGGGTCGGCTTCGCGACCGACGGACGCGCCCGGCTCCTCACCCATTCGCTTCCGCACCCCGCGCCGCGGCGGCATCAGGTGGACGAATACATCGAGCTGCTGAAGGCGTTCGAGCTGGACGCTTCCGAGAACACCCCGCGGTGGATCCTGGGCGCGGGACCGGAGGACGCGGAGGTCTCGCGCCTGTTCCGCGACCTCGGCGCGGGCCCGAGCGACCGGCTCGTCGGGCTTCACCTGGGCGCGGCCTTCGGAACCTCCAAGCTCTGGCCGGTCGAGCGCTGGGCGTCGCTCGGCTCCGAGCTGGGGCGCCGGGGGTTCGTGCCCGTGCTTTTGGGATCCGGCGCCGATCTCGGAGTCGCGGCGGACGTGCTGAGGCATGCCCCGATGCCGGTAGCCTCGCTGGTCGCGCGCGACCGGCCGGCGCTGCTGCCGTGCCTCTTGTCCCGCCTGGAAGTCCTCGTCGCCGGCGACACCGGTGTGGCTCAGCTCGCGGCCGCGGTGGGAGCCGGGGTCGTCGTGCTGTTCGGCCCGACGGATCCTCGTCTCACGGCGCCTCGCGGCGCGCGGGTCATCGTGCTCGCGAAGGACGTGAAATGCGCCCCGTGCTTCCTCCCGGTCTGTCCCATCGACCATCCGTGTATGCGCGGGATCGGCGTTGGCGAGGTGGCGGCGGCCGTGGTGGTGCTGTCGGGGACGCGCGCGTGAGTAACGTTCTCCACACCGAGTCGTCCGTGGGGTGGGGAGGGCAGGAGGTCCGCATCCTGACCGAGGCGCGCTGGCTCGGTGATCGGGGCTGGCGCGTCCTCATCGCCGGGCAGCCTCAGAGCCCCATCCTTGCCGAGGCCGGTCGTAGCGGGATCCCGGTGGTCGCCGTGCCGATGCGCGGCCCGTGGGACGTGGCTGCCGTGGCCCGGCTCGCGGCTGTGATCAGGCGCGAGCGACTGTCCCTGGTCCACACCCACAGCTCGGTGGACGCGTGGCTCGGGGGAATGGCGGCCAGGGTGAGCGGGGTCCCCGTGGTGAGGAGCCGGCACGTTTCGATCTCGATTCGCGGCAGGTGGAATCCCGTGTACTCGCTCCTCGCCGACCGCGTCGTCACGAGCGGGGAAACGATCCGCCGGCTCCTGGTCACCGCTGGCGTCAGCGCGGCCAAGGTCATCGCGGTGCCAGCGGGCGTGGACCTCAACGACTTCACCCCTGGCCCGGGCGGGGAGCGCGTCCGCGTCGAACTCGGGCTGACGTCTCCGGTCATCGGCTCGGTGGCCATGTTCAGGGGCTCCAAAGGCCACCAGTACCTCCTGGAGGCCTTCGAGATAGTTCTCAGGGAGTTCCCGACAGCACGGCTTCTCCTGGTCGGCGACGGGATCAGACGAGCGTGGGTGGAGAGCCTCGTGGGCGAACGGAAGCTCTCCCGGGCGGTCATGTTCACCGGGTTTCGTCCCGACGTCCCCGACCTCCTCCGCGCGCTGGATTGCTTCGTCCTCGCCTCCGTCAGGACCGAGGGAGTCCCCCAGTCGCTGCTCCAGGCGCTTGCGACCGAGATCCCCGTCGTCGCCTCGTCGGTGGGCGGCGTGCCGGAGGTCCTGGAGCACGAGGTGACGGGGCTCCTGGTCCCCTCTGGCGATCCGCAGCGGCTCGCCGCTGCCCTCCTGGCGACGCTCAGAGAGCCCGAGCTCGCCCGCCGCCGCGCCAAGGCGGGGCGGGAGCTGGTCGAGGCCCGCTTCTCACGCGCTCGAACCGTCGACCGGATGGTCGCGCTCTACGACGAGCTTCTGGCCGCGTGGCACCGCTGACGATCCTCCACCTTGTCGCCAACCGCTGGTGGACCGGGAGCGCTGACCCAACCCTCCGGCTCCTTCAGGAATTGAAGGCGCGCGGCCACCGGGTCCTCCTCGGCGCCGTGCACGGTGACCGCTTCGAGGCCAAGGCCCGTGAAGCCGGGATCGCGCTGCTCGGCGATCTCTCCCTCGATCCGCGGTTTCAGCCGATCCCGCTCGTCAGGGATCTCCGGCGGCTCCGCCGGCTCGTCGCCCGGGAGGGTGTCCAGATCGTCCACTGTCACCACTCCCACGACCACTGGCTCGGCGCCCTCACCCGGGGCCGGGCTGCCCTCCTCCGCACCTTCCACGTCCTCAGGGCCGTAAGGTCCGGTTGGCCCTTTTCGCTGCTCCGTCGGTGGACCGACGGGGTCTTCGCCGTCAGCCGGCAGATTCAAGCCCGGAGCACGGAGGTCGGGTTCGAGCCGAGCCAAGTCTGGTTCCTGCCCGGCGCCGTCGACCTCGGGCGCTTCTCCCCGATCGTGAGCGGCAAAGCGATCCGTGACGAGCTTGGTCTCGGCGATGCGCCGGTGATAGGCTCCGTCGCCCGGCTCGCCCCAAACCGCGGTCACGAGCTCCTGATCGAGGGGTTCCGCCTGCTCCTCCGCCAGGTCCCCGAGGCACGTCTCCTCGTCGTCGGCAAGGGGGAGGCGAGGCCTCGACTGCAGCGCCTGGTCGGCGAGCTCGGCCTGGGCGACCGGATCCTCTTCATCGGCTATCGCGATAGCGACCTACCCCAGGTGCTCGCGGCGCTGGACTGCTTCGTCCTCATGGGAGGCGGCTCGGACGAGTCCTGCCGCGCGGCGCTCGAGGCCATGGCCGCGGGAAAGCCGGTCGTCGCCCGCCGCGTGAGCGCGCTCCCCGAGACCATCGCGGACGGCGAGACCGGCCTGCTGATTCCCGACGACCGGCCCGAGAGCGTGACCCGGGCGCTCGCCGAAATCCTCCGCGACCCGGAGCGCGCGCGCAGGATGGGGACGGCGGGCCGGCTCCGGGCGGAGCGCGACTTCCACCCCGAGCAGGCTGTGAGGGTCGTCGAAGGCGCCTACCACGCGGTCCTCGCCCGTCGCGCCTCCGGAAACTCGTGAGATCCCTCCGGGTCCTCCACGTGGTGAGCTGTCGCGGGTGGAGCTCCGACGCGTACTGGGCGGCGCGGGCGGTCCACGAGCTCGAACGGGCGGGGCACCAGGCGATTTTCTGCGGTCGGGCCGGCACGGAGGAGCGCGTTCTCAGGCGGGCGCGAGGGCTCGGGGTCAAGCGCATCGAGACCCTTGCGCTCACGCGCGGCCTCAGGCCTGCCGCCGACACGCGGGACGTGACCCGCCTCGTCCGCTGGCTCCCCGAGGTGGATGTGGTCCACGTTCACCGCGGAAAGGAGCACTGGCTGGCGGCTCTGGCCAACCGCGTGTCGCGCTCGCCGCGGCCACTCGTGCGAACCCGGCATATCGTCCGCGTCGTGCGACCCCACGCCGCCAACCGCTGGCTCTACGGCGCGGCAACCGACCTGGTCATCACGGTGACCCACGCGATCGCCCGCCAGTACGTGGCTTCGGGTCTGCTCACACCGGAACGTGCGGTGACGCTTCCGGGCGGCGTTGACGACAGGCGGTTCCGTCCCGGCGCGGACGACCGGCCCGTCCGTGCAGCCCTCGGGCTCCGCCCCGACGAGCCGCTGCTCGGCATTGCCGGCGGGCTCCGCGTCATGAAGGGGCACCAGGTAGTGGTCGAGGCGCTGGCTCGCCTGGGAGCCACGGGAGTTCGCCCGCACGTCCTAGTCGTTGGAGAGGGATCGCAGAAGACCCTCATTCGAGAGGGGATCCGGCGGGCCGGTCTCGACGCCCAGTTCAGCTTCGTCGGGTTCGCCCCGGACCTCCCTCAGGTCGTGGGCGCCATCGACGTCGCCCTCTACGTGCCGCTCGAGTCCGACGGAATGGGGAGGGTGGTCTTCGAGTATCTGGCAACGGCCCGCGCGCTGATCGCGAGCCGGGTAGGGATCGTCCCGGAAGTCCTGACGGACGGGCGCGACGCGTTGCTCGTCCCTGCCGGGGATCCAGGCGCGCTGGCCGCGGCGATCGGCCGGTTGCTCGGGGACGAGCGGCTGCGTCAAGCCCTCGGCGTGGCAGGCCGCCGGTTGGTCGAGGAGCGCTACTCGGGGGCGCGCGTGGCGCAGAGTCTGGTCGCCCACTACGCGCGGCTCGTCCGGCTCCCAGGCCCGTGAAGGTCTCGATCCTCTGCTTCGACCTCTCGAGCAACGCGGCGGGGCGAGCCGACCTCCTGGCGCGGCTCCTGGCCCCGCGCTACGAGGTCGAGGTCGTGGGGCCGTGCTTCGGCGGTGGCCTCTGGCCTCCCGTCCAGGACGGCCCGATCCGCTATCGGAGTGTGGCCGGCTCACGGTACCCGCGCTTCGTGACCCGGCTTCCCGAGCTCCTCGCGCTTGCCGACGGAGACCTGGTCTACGCGTCCAAGCCTCGGCCGACCAGCTTCGGGGTGGGGCTCGTGAAACGCGCGCTGGCGCGGCGTCCGTTGATCCTGGACATCGACGACTGGGAGGTCGGCTTCTACTATCGCGCCGGTCTGTGGGGACGGGTCGGGCGCTTCCTCAACCTCGCCAACCCCAACGGCCTTCCGTGGACGTGGCTGATGGAGCGCTTGGTGGGACGGGTCAGCGTGCGGACGGTGGCGTCCCGATTTCTCGAGGCCCGCTTCGGAGGGTCCCTGATCCCTCACGTCAGAGACACCGAGGCCTGGCGCCCGGGGAAGCATGACCCTTCGCCGGCGCGCCGCCGCCTCGAGGTGCGAGGCGAGAAAGTCGTCATGTTCCTGGGCACGCCCCGCGACCACAAGGGGCTCGACGACCTCGCCGAGGCGCTCGGGCGGCTTGGCCGCCCCGACGTGATCCTGGCGCTCGTGGGGACCGATCCCGACAGTCCTCCCGCACGCCGCCTCGCGTCGCGTACGCCGGCGCTCAGGTGTGTGCGGGCGATCCCGTTCGTCGAAGTTCCGCACTACCTGGAGGCGGCCGACGTGGTGGCCGTTCCCCAGCGTCGCAGCTCCGACAGCCTGGCCCAGGTCCCCGCCAAGCTCTTCGATGCCATAGCGCTGGGCCGGCCGATCGTCTCCACGCGGGTCTCGATGATCCCCGAGATCCTGGACGGCTGCGGTCTGCTCGTGGAACCGGGCGATCCGGACGCGCTGGCCCAGGCCCTCGCCTTTCTGCTCGACCATCCCGAAGAAGCGTCGGCGCTGGGTCGCCGCGCCCGGGCCCGCGCCGAGGAACGGTACAGCTTCGCGGTTGCCCGCCGCGTCCTCCTGCCGCTGATCGAGCGCACGCTGGCCCGGGAAGCATGAGGGTCGCCATCGTCTGCCGTCCGTTTTCGTTCTACGGAGGCCTGGAGACTGCGACCGCCGGGCTGGTCCGGGAGTTCGTCCACCAGGGCTACGACCTGCACCTGTTCAGTCCTCCAGGCCAGCTCGAGATCCCGGGGGTCACGCACCACCGGTTGCCGGTGATCCCGGCTCCGTCGGCCGCGCGTCACCTCTCCCTCGCCCTCGCCGCCAGCGCCGCGGTGAGACGGGTGCGTGTGGACGTGGTTCAGAGTCACGAGCGGAGCCTCTTTCAGCACGTTTACCGGGCGGGCGAGGGTTGTCATCGGGCCTACCTCGCGGTCAAGGCGCGGCGCCGCCGAGGCGCCGGGCGGCTCGCCCTCAAGGCCAACCCCGCGCACCTCGTGCTCCTGGCCCTCGAGCGCAGGATCTTCGCGAGCAACGCCACCCGCTGGATCGTCGCCATCTCGCGCCGGGGCGCGCAGGAGATCCGGCAGTTCTACGGCGTCCCCGACTCGCGGCTCACGGTGATCTACAATGGCGTGGACCAGAACCGCTTCCACCCCGCCGGCCGCGCGCGCTTCGGCCCGGAGCTCCGCGACAGGCTCGGGATTCCCCGCGGCGCCTGGCTCGTCCTCATGGTCGGCTCGGGATTCGAGCGCAAGGGCCTGGGGCCGTTGATCGAGGGGTTCGCCCGGCTCCGCGATCGCGACGCCCGGTTGCTCGTGGTGGGTAAGGGGAGCAGCCGACCGTATCGGGCCCTTGGCGAACGACTGGGCGTGGCGAGCCGCGTGATCTGGGCCGGTCCGCGCCCCGATATCGAGCGCTTCTATGCGGCGGCCGACCTGGTGGCGCTCCCCTCGCTCTACGAGCCGTTCGGGAACGTCCACCTTGAGGCCCTCGCGTCCGGGCTCCCCGTCCTGGCCAGCGCCCGAAGCGGTGGCGCCGAAATAATCCGGCACGGCGAGATCGGCTGGATATTGGGGGATCCCGAAGATCCGAGCGCCATCGCGGACGGACTCGAAGCGCTCAGGGACGCCGACCCGGTCGCGATCACCGCCCGCGCGCGCGAAGCCGTCAAGCCGTTCACGTTCACCGCCCAGGTCCAGGCCTTCGCCGAGCTGTACCGGACCCTCTGACACGCGTCGGTCTCCCGAGCGCTCCGGCCGCGCGGGTTCCAGGCCTGAAGCCGGGGAATTTCCGTTGAAAATTCACATCGTTGGGTTTACACTGCGGGGCGATGTTGACGAGGCGTCGCGCGCGTGTTGGTCACCACGAGTTGGGCATTCTCCGGCGGAGCCGCGCGTGACGGTCTCTCTCCAGCGCCTCAGGACTGTCGCTGATCGGTTCGAGGGGAAAACGGTGCTCGTCCTCGGGGACCTGATCGCCGACGAGTACGTCTACGGGAAGCCCGCGCGGATCTCCCGCGAAGCCCCGGTGCTGATCCTCCGCTTTCAATCCCGGGATGTCCGGCTCGGGGGGGCCGCCAACGCTTGCCACAACATTCTCGGGCTCGGCGCGCGGGTCATTCCCGTCGGTGTCCTCGGGACCGATGCTGCGGGCGACGAGGTCCTCGCCCTGTTCCGCTCGCTGGGGGTCACGAGCGAAGGGATCGTGAGGACGCGCGGCCGCCCCACGCCCGTAAAGACCCGGATCATGGCCGGCGGTTACCAGTCGACCCGTCAGCAGGTGGTCAGAGTCGACCGGGAGCCTCAGGAACCGCTCGACGGGCGCGTCGAGGACGGGCTGGCGAGCCGCCTGGCCGCGTGGGGACCGGGGGCCGATGCGATTCTCGTCTCCGACTACGGCTACCGGACGGTGAGCGACGGTCTCTGGGCCCAGGCCCAGGCGATCGGGAGGCGGCGCGGCGCTGTCGTGAGCGTCGACAGCCGCTACGATCTCCTGCGCTTCCGCGGCCTCACGGCCGCGACTCCCAACGAACCCGAGGTCGAGCAGCTCACCGGAGCGGTCCTGGACGACGACCCGTCGGTCGAGAAGGCTGGGCGGCAGCTCCTCCAGCAGCTCGATTGCCGGTACCTCCTCATCACGCGAGGGAGCCGCGGCATGGTGCTGCTCGAGCGAGACGGCCCTGTCACGTTCCTGCCCATCCACGGGAGCGACGAGATCGCCGACGTGACTGGCGCCGGGGACACCGTGATCAGCACCTTCACGCTGGCGCTCGCCAGCGGGAGCAGTCCGCTCGACGCGGCGTGGCTCGCCAACGTGGCGGGGGGCGTCGTCGTGATGAAGCGGGGTACCACGCCGATCGTCAAGGCCGACCTCCTCCGAGCGCTCGGGAACGATGGCGCACCGCGTGAGCCTTGAGGAAGCCGAGCGCCTCGCCGTGCAGCTCCGGAGCCAGGGACAGCGCCTCGTTCTCGCCAACGGCTGCTTCGATCTCCTGCACGTCGGTCACGTCCGGTACCTCCAGGCGGCCAAAGCGCTCGGCGAGGTCCTGATCGTCGCGATCAACTCGGACGCCTCGGTCCGCCGCATCAAGGGGCCGGGCCGCCCCCTGACTAACGAGGCGGAGCGGGCGGAGATCCTCGCCGCCCTCGGCTGCGTGGACTACGTGGTCGCGTTCGACGACGACACCGTCGATCGCGTGGTGGCGCGGCTCAGGCCTGACGTCCACGCCAAAGGGACCGACTACACGGAGGAGTCGGTCCCGGAGCTCGAGGCCGTCCGGCAGGGCGGCGGTCGCGTGGCCATCGTCGGAGACGCCAAGGTGCACTCCGTCCGGGAGCTGATCGCGGTCATCGTGCGGGAGTTTGGCGGAAAGCCATGAGGATCGGCATCCTCAAGCTCTCCTCCCTCGGGGACGTCATCCACGCCCTCCCTGTCGCCCACGCCCTCCGCCGGCACTTCCCTCGTGCGCACCTCACGTGGGTCGCCGAGGCGCGCGAGGCCCGGCTCCTCGTCAATCACCCCGACCTCGACGCTGTCGTCGCCGTCGACACCCGGCGCTGGCGGCGGCGCTTCTGGAGACCCGGCACAGCGCGTGAGATCGGAGAGATCCTTCGCCAGCTCGGGATGGCTCGCCTCGACGTCGCGCTCGACCTCCAGGGGCTCATCAAGAGCGGGATCCTCGCCGCCTGGACCCGCGCGCCGCTCCGGATCGGCTTCGGACCGAGCCACCTGCGGGAGCCGATGAACGCGCTGTTCACCAACCGTCGCGTCGTTCCGCCGCTGGAGGCGGTCCATGTCGTCGAGCAGTACCTGGCACTGCTCGGCCCGCTGGGAATCACCGATCGCCGCCCCGTCTTCACCATCCCCCTGAGCCCGGACGCCGAACGCTGGGTCGACGCGTTCCTGACCGATCGCGGGGTGAAGCCGTCCGATCGCCTGGTGGCGCTCAACGTGGGCGCGGGGCGCCCCGAGAAGCGCTGGCCGCAAGGCCACTGGCGCCGCCTGGCCGAGGGCCTCGCCGTGGAAGCCGGCGTGCGGCTGCTGGTGCTGTGGGGCCCGGGTGAGGAACCTCTGGCGGCGAGCGTCAGCCGCGGGCTCCCCACGTCCCCGCTGCTCGCGCCGCGGACCACGCTCGATGAGCTCGCCGCGTTCCTGCGACGGGCGGTCCTCGTCCTGGCGGCGGACACCGGCCCGCTCCATCTGGCGGCAGCCCTGGGCACGCCGTGCGTCGGGCTCTACGGGCCCACGTCCGGTGCGCGGAACGGGCCCTACGGCGGCCACTGCCGGGTGCTCGAGAGCCCGGACGGCCGCATGGCGTCGCTCGAGCCTGAGGCGGTCCTCGGTGCGGTCAGCGACCTGCTGGCCTCTTCGGCGAGCGCCGCGGGAGGGCGGGCGTGAGCCAGCTCTCCGTCACCATCATCACCTGGAACGAGGCGGAGCGTCTCCGCGCCTGCCTGGAGAGCGTGGCCTGGGCATCGGAGATCGTCGTGGTCGACGCCGAGTCCACGGACAAGACCGTCCAGATCGCGCGCGAGTTCACCGATCGGGTTTGGGTGCGGCCCTGGCCCGGGTTCGCTCCCCAGAAGAACTTCGCGCTGGACCAGACGACGCACGCCTGGGCGCTCTCGCTCGATGCCGACGAGCGCGTGACGCCCGAGCTCCACGCCGAGATCGAGCGGGTGCTGGAGGCCGACGGCCCCGCGGACGGGTACGCGGTCGCGCGGAAGAACGTCTTCTGGGGCGCGTGGGTCCGTCACGGCGGGCTCTACCCGGACTGGCAGATGCGGCTGTTCCGGCGCGGCCGGGGTCGCTTCGTGGAGCACGCCGTCCACGAGTCCATCCGGGTGCAGGGGAGCGTCGGCCGCCTGGCCCATCCGCTCCTGCACGAGAGCTACCGGGACCTGGAGCAGTTCGTCGAGCGGGCCAACCGTTACTCCACCCTCGCGGCGCGGCAGTGGCTCGCCAGCGGCCAACGGGTCCGGCCCCTCGACCTGATCACGCGCCCGCTGGGTCGGTTCGTGTCGATGTACGCGCTCAAGGGCGGGTTCCTCGACGGCTGGCGGGGGCTGGTCCTGGCTGCCCTCTACGCCCAGTACGTCTTTCTGCGTACGGCCAAGGTGTGGGAGTTCCAGCGGGAGCGGGGGAGGAGCGCAGGGTGATCGTGTCGGCGGATCGGGTCCTGTCCGGGATGCGTCCCACCGGCAAAGTCCATCTCGGCAACTACCTCGGCGCGCTCGACAACTGGGTCAAGCTCCAGGCCGAGTTCGACTGCTTCTTCTTCGTGGCCAACTGGCACGCGCTGACCACCGACTACGCCGGGACGTCGGAGATTCCCGCGGCGACCATCGAGATGGCCGCTGACTGGCTCGGGGCGGGGCTTGACCCGGACCGCTCCACGCTCTTCGTCCAGTCACTGGTCCCCGAGCACGCGGAGCTCCACCTGCTCTTCTCGATGGTTACGCCCGTCGCCCGGCTCGAGCGCGTCCCGACCTACAAAGAGATGGTGGAGCAGCTCGGCATCGAGTCCCCGTCCTACGGGCTCCTGGGGTACCCGTTGCTCCAGGCCGCCGACATCCTGATCTACAAGGCCAGGTACGTCCCCGTCGGGGTCGACCAGCTCCCCCACATCGAGCTGACCCGCGAGATTGCCCGGCGCTTCAACAACGCTTTCGGTCCGGTGTTCCCCGAGCCCGACGCCAAGCTGACGGAGATCCCGAAGGTGCCGGGGACCGATGGGCGCAAGATGTCCAAGAGCTACGACAACTGCATCTACCTCTCCGACCCGCCCGACGTCGTCACGCCGAAGATCAACACGATGATGACCGATCCGGCCCGGAAGCGCCGGAGCGATCCGGGAAACCCCGAGGTCTGCCCGGTGTTCGACCTCCACAGGATCTTCACCCCGGCCCCGGAGCGTGAAGCCTGCGCGACGGGGTGCCGGACGGCCGGGATCGGCTGTTTGGACTGCAAGGGGGTGTTGCTGCGGCATCTCCTCCCGCCTCTCGCAGACATCCGCGAGCGCCGCGAGCACTACGCCCAGAAGCCGGCCGAGGTGCTCGAGATCCTCCACGACGGCGCAAAACGGGCCCGCGCTGTCGCGCGCGCCACGATGGAAGAGGTGCGGCGCGCCGTGGGGATCGAGCCGTGACGCAGGGTCGATCGGGCGGGGAGGAGACGCTAGGCGCGGCGACCGCGACCGACGGGCTCACGGTCCGGGTCGAGACGTTCGAGGGGCCGCTCGACCTCCTGCTCCACCTCTGCCGGACGAGCGAGATCGACCTCTCCCGCCTCCCGATCAGGACCATCACCGATCAGTACCTGTCACACCTGGAGGCCGTCCGGTTCCAGGATCTGGAGACGGCGGGCGCCTTCATGGTGGTCGCAGCGACCCTCATCTACCTCAAGTCCAAGCTCCTGCTGCCGCCCACCGAGGGCGAGGAGGAGGCCCTCGACGAGGAAGGCGAGCTCCTGAGACAGGAGCTCGAGCAGCGGGTCCGCGAGTACGCGCGGGTCCGCGAGCTCGGGGCCTGGCTCGCCGAGCGCGAGGCCGAGCAGGCTCGCCTCTTCGGCCGGCCGGGAAGCGAGTTGCCGCCGCCCGATGAGATCCCCCTGGAGGACCTCTCCGTCCACTTCCTCGAGCAGGCGTACCGGAGCTTGCTCGAGTCCCGGCGCGAGGCCGGACTGCGCGAAGTCGAGGCGAGCCCGCTCTCGGTCCTGGAGCGGATGGCCGAGATCCTCTCGCTGCTCCGCCACACCTGGTCGCTCCTGTTCTCGTCGCTCGTGGGCGGCCCGGGTACCCACGAAGTGGGTGCGCGCTCGGAACTGGTGGTGACACTGCTCGCGCTGCTCGAGCTGGTCCGCCTGGGGCAGGCTCGCGCCCAGCAGCGCGAACCGTTCGGGGAGATCGTCATCGAGCGAGGCGGGGGGGACAAGCCCGATGCCTGATCCGATCCAGATCGTTGAGGCGCTCCTGTTCGCCTCCGACAGCCCGGTCGAGGCCGAGCGGATCCGCGAGGTGCTCGAGCTCGGCGAGGCCGCCGAGGCGCGAGCGCTGGTGGAGGAGCTGAAGGCCCGCTACGACGCCGACTCGCGAGGGCTCAGCATCGTCGAGGTCGGCGGAGGCTTCAGGATGGTGACCCGGCCGGAGCTGGCGCCCTGGCTCCTGCGCCTGGCGCGAAGCCGGAGCCGCGCGCGCCTCTCCCGGTCAGCCCTCGAAGCGCTCGCCATCGTCGCCTACCGGCAGCCGGTCTCCCGCCCCGAGATCGACTCGATCCGCGGGGTCAACTCGGAGGCGGTCCTTGAGAGCCTCCTCGACCGGCGGATGATCCGGATCGCGGGGCGGAAGGACGCGCCGGGCCGTCCGTTCCTGTACGAGACGACGCGCGAGTTCCTCGTCGCCTTCGGGCTCCGGGACCTGGTTGACCTGCCGAAGGTGCAGGCGAGGCCGGGAGAGCCCGGCTCGGGCGGCGAGGCCGGGACCGCCCCCGCAGCGGGTCCATCGGTCGCAGGCGATGCGCCTCCAGAAAGTCCTGGCTCAGGCGGGGCTAGCCTCCCGTCGGGGTAGCGAGCGGCTCATCGCCGAGGGGCGAGTGACCGTGAACGGGAAGGTGGTCACGACGCCCGGCGCACTGGCCGACCCGTACCGCGACCGGATCGTGGTGGACGGCACGCCGATCCCGCCCCCCGAACCGAAGCGCTACCTGCTCCTCCACAAGCCCCCGGGTTACGTGACCACGCGCCAGGACCCGCAACGGCGCCCGGTTGTGCTCGACCTCGTCCGGGGGAAGCAGGGGCGGGTCTTTCCGGTCGGACGGCTCGATTTCGACTGCGAAGGACTCCTCTTGCTGACCAACGATGGCCAGCTCGCCAATCGTCTGCTCCATCCGCGGTTCGGAGTCCCGCGGGTCTACGAGGCCGAGGTCGAAGGCCGCGTGGGCGCTGACGAGCTCGACTACTTCCGCCGGGGTACGCTCCTCGAAGATGGCGTGGCCAGGCCCACTGAGGTCGGCCTCCTCCGTCACACACGGACGACGAGCTGGCTCAGGCTCACCTTCACCGAGGGGCGCTACCGCGAGGTGAAGCGCTTCTGCGCGGCGCTGGGCCATCGGGTGGTGCGGCTTCGCCGCGTCGAGTTCGGCCCGCTGCGCCTGGGCCGCCTCGCGCAGGGAGCCGTGCGGCCGCTGACCGCCGAGGAGGTCCGGCGTCTGCGGGCTATCCCCGAGGGTTGACGGCCTTGCGCACCCGGGAGGATTCTAGTAAGATGACTTGGTTGTGTGGATAGTCAGCAGGGTCAGGAGCTTCTATGGACCTGGACGAATGGCGTTCCAGGATCAATGACCTCGACCAGCAGATCCTCAGCCTCCTCAACCAGCGCGCAGCCGCGGCCCTCCGGATCGGAGAGCTCAAGCGGGAGCAGGAGCTCCCGTACTATGTCCCGGAGCGTGAGTCGGAGATCATCGATCGGCTCCTGAGGCTGAACTCCGGGCCGTACTCGGCCGACGGGATCAGGGCCGTCTGGCGGGAGATCCTGTCGGCGTCACGGGCGCTGGAACAGCCGCTCCAAGTCGCGTACCTCGGCCCTCCGGCCACGTTCACCCATCAGGCAGCCACCCTGCGGTTCGGATCCTCGGCGCACTTCGCCCCCAGGTTGAGCATCGGCGAGATCTTCGATGCGGTCGAAAAAGGCCAGGCCGAGTTCGGCGTGGTGCCGGTCGAGAATTCCACTGAGGGCTCGGTCAACCTGACCCTCGACCGGCTGATCGACTCAAACGTCCTGATCGCGGGCGAGATCCTCCTCGAGATCACCCATCACCTGCTGTCCCGAGCGCTGGATCTCGCCGCTGTCCGGACTGTATGCTCCCACCCCCAGGCCCTCGCGCAGTGCCGGCAGTGGCTGGCCGTCAACCTGCCCGAGGCCGGAACGGCGGAAGTCTCTTCCACGGCGGTGGCCGCCGAGCGCGCCGCGGCCGACCCGACAGTGGCGGCCATCGCCTCGGAGCTCGCGGCCCGCCTCTACAGCCTCCCCGTCCTCCAGACCCGGATCGAGGACAACTCGTCCAACTCGACCCGCTTCCTGGTGCTCGGACAGCGCGTGATGCCGCCGTCGGGGAAAGATAAGACCTCGATCCTCTGCTCGATCAAGCACGAGGTGGGGGCCCTGGCCAAGTTCCTCGAGCCCTTTGCCCGTCACGGGCTCAACCTGACCAAGATCGAATCGCGACCGACCAAGCGTCGCCCGTGGGAGTACGTCTTCTTCGTGGACTTCGAGGGGCACCAGGTCGCCCCTCCCGTTCAGGCCGCGCTCGCCGACGTCCGCGAGCGATGCCTCTTTCTCAAGTTTCTCGGGTCCTATCCGGCCGCCTAAGGAGTGATCCATGTCCACATCCTGGGAGTCCCTGGCCAACGAACACATCCTGGGGATTGCCCCCTACGAGCCCGGCAAACCGATCGAGGAGCTCGAGCGGGAGCTGGGGATCTCCGACGCCATCTAGCTCGCGTCCAACGAGAACCCGTTGCCCCCCTCCGAGCGGGTGCAGAAGGCGATTATGGCGGCCCTCGGCCAGCTCAACCGCTACCCGGACGGGAGCGGCTTCTACCTGCGCCAGGCCCTCGCCCGTCACCACGGCGTCAGCCCCGACCATATCGTCCTGGGCAACGGCTCGAACGAGCTCATCGAGCTGGTCGTCCGCGCGTTCTTGCGGCCGGGGGAGGAGGCGGTGATCCCGCACCCCTCCTTCGTCGTCTACCCGATGATCGTTCAGGCAGCCGGTGGCATCCGGGTCGTCGTCACGCTGAAGGAGCACCGGCTCGACCTCGACGCCATGGCCCGGGCGGTCACGCCGCTGACCAAGCTCGTGTTCATCGCAAATCCCAACAACCCGACCGCCACCATCGTCACCCGCGACGAGGTGGCCGCCTTCATGGATCGGACTCCCGAGAGCGTCATCGTGGTGTTCGACGAGGCCTACATGGCGTTCGCCCAGGGGCCGGACTTCCCCGACTCGCTGGGCTGCATGCGGCAGGGACGGAAGGTCGTCATCCTCCGGACGTTCTCGAAGGCGGCGAGCCTGGCCGGGTTGCGGCTGGGGTACGGGATCGCGGATCCCGACGCGGTGGCCCTGCTCCACCGGATCCGCCAGCCGTTCAACGTCAACTCGCTGGCGCAGGTGGCGGCGCTGGCGGCCCTCGAAGACGACGCCCACGTCCTCGAGTGCCTGCGTCTCAACGAGGCGGGGAAGGCGTACCTGTACGACGAGTTCGCCTCGATGGGGATCTCCGCGGTTCCCTCCCGAGCCAACTTCATCCTGGTCGACGTGGGGCAAAACGCCACCGAGATCTACCAGCGGCTGCTGCGCGAGGGCGTCATCGTTCGCCCGCTGACGAGCTTCGGCATGGAGACGGCGCTGCGCATCACGGTGGGGACCCCGGAGGAGAACCGCCGGCTCGTCAAGGCGCTCAGAAAAGTGCTCGGCGAGGTCCGCCGCTCATGATCCGTCGGCTCGCCGTGGTCGGGCTCGGGCTGCTCGGCGGATCGGCAGCCCTGGCCGCACGGCGGCGGGGAGTGGCGCGGGAGATCGTGGCGATCGGCCGACGGCCCGACGCGCTGGCGCGCGCGGTGGCCGACGGTGTCGTGGACCGCGCCACCGTCGACGTCGGCGAGGGGGTGCGGGGTGTCGACGTCGTCCTGCTCGCTACCCCGGTGGCCACGATCGAAGCGCTGCTCCCGGACGTCTGGCGCGTGGCGGATCCGGACGCAACCGTCACGGACGTGGGGAGCACGAAAGGGCGCATCGTGAGCGTGGCCGAGGCGTTGGCCGTCTCCCGTCCGCTGGCGTTCGTCGGTGGTCACCCGATGGCGGGCTCGGAGCAGAGCGGGTACGGTCAGGCCCGGGCTGACCTGTTTGTCGGGGCGACCGTGATCCTGACCCCGACCGAGGCCAGCGACGCGGGCGCCGTGAAGCGGGTCTCGGAGTTCTGGCAGGCCCTCGGCGGCCGCGTGGTGATTCTGGACCCCGAGCTCCACGACCGCGTGGTCGGAATGGTCAGCCACCTGCCGCACTTGCTCGCGTTCGCGCTGGTCGATGCGGTGCTTCGCTCGGATCCCGCGGCGGTTGGCTTCGCCGGGCGTGGCTTCGCCGACACCACGCGCATCGCGGCCTCAGACCCGAGGATCTGGCGCGACATCTTCCTCGGAAACCGCGAGGCGCTCGCCCAGTCGCTGGTGGCGTTCCGCGCCGCGCTGGCCGACCTGGAACGCCTCATCGCCGCCGGCGACGCCTCTCGACTCGAAGCGGCCCTTGGCCGGATCCGGGCCGCCCGGCAGGGTCTCTGAGGGTCGCGCGATGAGTCCCGAATCGAAGGAGTTCCCGTGACTCAGCTCGTGGTGCGTCAGGCGCGCGGTCTCACCGGGGCCATCCGGGTCGCCGGGGATAAGTCCGTCTCGCACCGCGCGGCACTCGTCGGCGCCCTCGCCTCCGGGCCGACGGAGGTGTCGGGCTTCCTCGAAGCCGAGGACTGCCTGAACACGCTCCGCGCCCTCCAGGCGCTCGGGGTCGAAGTCACTCGGAAGGAACCGGGGCGGTACCGGATCGACGGAGTTGGGCTCCAAGGCTTTCAGGAGCCCGACGGTGTCCTGGACTGCGGGAACTCGGGCACGTCGGCGCGCCTGCTCCTCGGGCTCCTGGCCAGCCAGCCCTTCTGGAGCGTGCTCAGCGGGGACGACTCCCTCCGCCGGCGCCCGATGGAGCGGGTGGCCCGCCCGCTCCGCGAGATGGGGGCGACCGTTGTCGGGCGCCAGGACGGAGCGCGCCTTCCGCTAGCGATCCGCGGCGGCCGTCCGCTCCGCGGGGGGCGTTACCGGCTCTCCGTGGCGTCGGCACAGGTGAAGTCGGCGCTGCTCCTGGCCGGGGTCGCAGCGGATGCGCCGGTCACGGTGGAGGAACCGGAGCAGTCGCGGGATCACACCGAGCGGATGCTTTCGAGCTTCGGGGCGCGGATCGAGCGAGACGCCCACACCGTGACGCTCTTCCCCGAAGGCGAGCTGAGGGGCCAGCGGCTCCAGGTCCCCGGCGACTTCTCCTCCGCGGCGTTCTTCCTCGTGGCCGCATGCGTCGTCCCCGACAGCGAGCTGACGATTCGAGGGGTCGGGATGAACCCGACCCGCACCGGGCTTCTCGACGCTTTGAGGGAAATGGGCGCCGACGTCCGAGTGGCCGAGCTGGCGAGCGAGGGCGAGCCGACGGCGACCCTGACCGTCCGGAGCAGCCGGCTTCGGGGCGTGCGGGTCGAGGGCTCGCGGGTCCCTCGGCTCATCGACGAGTTGCCGGTCCTCGCGGTGGCCGCCGCCGCGGCCGAGGGCGTGACCGAAGTGAGCGGGGCCCGAGAGCTTCGCGTCAAGGAGTCCGACCGGGTTTCGACGCTGACATCGGAGCTGGGGAAGCTCGGCGTCTGGATCGAGGAGCGGGAGGATGGCTTTGTCATTCGGGGCGGCGCCCGGCTGTCCGGCGCGCGGGTCAGCAGTCACGGCGACCACCGCATCGCCATGGCTCTGGCGATCGCCGGGCTCCGGGCCGAGGGAGAGACCGTCATCGAGGACACCGCCTGCATCGCGACCTCGTTCCCCGACTTCGTTTCGACGCTCCGGACGCTCACTGGTGACGCGTGCGTGACGACAGCACCATGACCGCGAGCCGGCGGGCGAAGGCGGTCCAGGGAAAACGCCGTGGACCTCTCGCCGCGACCCGCCGCGGGAGCCGGGCGCGCCCCAGAACGCCGGTGGTCACGATCGACGGCCCCGCGGCGGCAGGAAAGAGCATCGTGGCGCGGGAGCTGGCCGGGCGCCTGGGCTTCCAGCTCATCGACACGGGAGCCATGTACCGAGCGCTGGCCCTCCGGGTCATGCGGGCAGGCCTGGCGCCGGTGGATGGCCCAGCGCTCAGCGCCCTCCTGGAGCGGACTACCGTGGAGCTCCGGGGTGAGCGCGTCCTGCTCGATGGCCGGGACGTGAGCGAGGAAATCCGGGCTCCGGAGGTCGGCGAGCTCACCTCACGGCTGACCGCGCTGAAGACGGTCAGGGACACGGTGACGCCGATCCAGCGGCGTCTCGCGGCCCGCGGCGGCGTCGTGCTCGAAGGTCGCGACACCGGCAGCGTCGTCTGCCCCGACGCAGACGTGAAGTTCTACCTGGACGCCGCCGAGGTCGTTCGCGCCGAGCGGCGCCGGCGCGAGCTCGAGGGGCGCGGGACGCGCCGGAGCCTCCCGGAAGTCCGCGAGGAGATCGCCCAGCGGGACCTCCAGGATCGGGGTCGCGCGCTGGCGCCCCTCGTGGTTCCCCCGGGGGCGGTCGTGATCGACTCGACGGGAAAATCGGTCGACCAAGTCGTGACGCAGATGCTTGAGGTCGTGCGGAGGGTCGAGTGCTCTACCGGATCGTGAAAACGTTCGTGTTCGTGCTGGCGCGCCTCTTGTTCCGGATCGAAGCCCGGGGAACGGGACACATCCCGCCGACGGGGCCGGTGCTGATCGCGGCCAATCATGCGAGCGTGCTCGATCCGCCGATCATCGGCGTGGCTGCTCCCCGACCGCTGCACTTCCTGGCGAAGGCGGAGTTGTTCTCGATCCCCTTCTTCGGCGGGCTGATCTCGAGGCTCCACGCGCGGCCGGTCCGGCGGGGAGGCGCGGATCCTGCCGCGCTCCGCGTCGCGCTCCGGGTCCTGGAGTCCGGCGCCGCCCTGCTCGTCTTTCCCGAGGGGACGCGGGGCGAGGAGGGGACGCTCGGGGAAGCGAAGCCCGGGGCCGGGATGCTCGCCGTCCTGAGCGGCGCCCCGGTGGTCCCGGCGTACATCGCGGGCTCGGGCCGGGTGCTCCCCCGCGGGGGGTGGTTCCCGCGTCCGGGAAAGATCCGGGTGAGCTTCGGGCCGCCACTCGCCTTCGCCGGCGAGGGAGCACGGGGACAGAAGGAGCGCTACCGGGAGGCGAGCCGGCAGATCATGAACGCCATCGCCCGCGTGCGAGACGCCGGGGCCGAGCCGAGCTGGGAGGCGACAGCCCGGACGGCCTGACGCTGACCTGACACGACCATCGACTGATGCTGCACCCGGAGACCAGCTCCGGGCGATCATAGACAAGGAGGTTCGGAGGGAATGGAGAGCGACGCGAAGCAGCCGACAACCCTCGCGGGGAACGCGAGCGGGGCCCGCGAGGAGGGGGAGACTCGGAAGGAGGTGGCGAGGCGCACCGCTCCCCAGAAGCACAACCCGGAGCCCGAAGAGCGCATGGAGGACTGGTTCCGCGACGCGTTCACCGACTTTGAGGAGGGCGAGGTCCTCCGTGGCCGGATCGTCCAGGTGGGGGACGGCGAGGTGCTCGTGGACGTCGGGTACAAGAGCGAGGGGATGATTCCGATCGAGGAATTCCACCGCGCCGGTACCGTCCCCCGGATCGGCGACGAGATCGAGGTGTACCTGGAGGCCAAGGAGGATGCCGAGGGCTTCATCGTCCTGTCCAAAGAGAAGGCAGACAAGATCAAGGTCTGGGACAGTATCTCGCACGCCTACGAGCACGGCGCGCCGGTGGAAGGGCGCGTGGTCGAGGTGGTCAAGGGAGGCCTGTCGGTCGACGTTGGGGTGAAGGCGTTCCTGCCCGGGTCGCAGGTGGACCTCCGCCCGGTGAAGAATCTGGCCGCGTTCGTGGGCCAGACGATCCGCGCCAAGGTCATCAAGCTGAACCGCCGCCGGGGGAACGTGGTGCTCTCCCGCCGGGCCGTGCTCGAAGACGACCGAGAGGACCGCAGGAAACAGACGCTCGCGGTTCTCCACGAGGGGATGGTGTGCACCGGCACCGTCAAGAACATCACCGACTACGGCGCCTTCATCGATCTCGGGGGCGTCGACGGCCTCCTGCACGTGACCGACATGTCCTGGGGCCGGGTCGGCCACCCCTCGGAGATCTTCCAGGTCGGCGACCAGGTGGAGGTCGTCGTGCTGCATTTCGACCGGGAAACGGGCCGGGTTTCCTTGGGCTACAAACAGAAGACCTCCGACCCGTGGACCGTGGTCGACACGAAGTATCCGGTCGGGGCCAAGGTGACCGGCAAGGTGGTGAGTCTCACCAACTACGGCGCCTTCGTCGAGCTCGAGGCGGGCGTGGAGGGGCTGGTCCACGTCTCCGAGATGTCCTGGACGCGCCGCGTCGGCCACCCGTCCAAGATCGTCAACGTCGGCGATCAAGTGGACGTGGTGGTGCTCGACGTCAACAAGGCGCACAAGCGCATCTCGCTGGGGATGAAGCAGGTCGAGCCGGACCCCTGGGCGACGATCGACCAGCGCTACAGCGCCGGCACGCGCGTGCAGGGGAAGGTCAGGAACCTCACCGACTTCGGCGCCTTCGTCGAGCTCGAGCCGGGGGTGGACGGGCTCCTGCACATCTCGGACCTGTCCTGGACGCGAAACATCGGCCACCCGTCCGAAGTCCTCAAGAAGGGGCAGGCCGTCGAGGCGCTGATCCTCAGCGTCGACCGCGACGCCAAGCGCATCTCGCTGGGCCTGAAGCAGCTCCAGCCCGATCCCTGGGAGACCGTGGCGGAGCGCTACCCGATGGGGACCCGGGTCCGCGGCAAGGTCGTCCGTCTCGCCGACTTCGGCGCCTTTGTCGAGCTCGAGCCCGGGGTGGACGGGCTCCTGCACATCTCCCAGATGTCGTCCCGCCCAGTGAGCCGGCCGGAGGACATCGTCAACGTCGGCGACGAGCTGACGCTGATGGTCATCCGGGTCGAGCCCCAGGAGCGGCGTATTGGCCTCTCGCTGAAGGAGTTGGCGGCTCAGGTCGAGCCCGTGGACTCGCGCGACCATCGGGACCGGCGACGGCGCAAGAAGGGCCGCACCGACCTCGGAGACGAGGAGGAAGAAGCATAGGCCATGGCCTCCCGGAAGCGTGCCTTTGCCATTGCGCTCGGCGCCATCGGTGGCCTTCTCGCCCTGTTCTTCCTCGGGATCTGGGTTCTCCTGGTCCTGATCGAGGGGCCCGGCCTTCCCGGCGGGCAGCGTGTCGCGATCGTGGAACTCGAAGGGATCATCCTCGAATCGCAATCGGCGGTGCGGGAGCTCCGGGAGCACCAGGAGAATCCACGGGTCCGGGCGGTGGTGCTGCGCATCAACAGCCCCGGCGGTGTCGTGGCGCCGACGCAGGAGATCCACGCGGCCGTCCAGCGCCTCCGGAAGGCCGGCAAACCGGTGGTCGCCTCGCTGGGATCGGTGGCCGCTTCGGGCGGGTACTACATCGCCACAGCGGCCGATCGGATCTACGCGAACCCGGGAACCCTGACCGGGTCGATCGGCGTGGTCATGCAGATGGCCAACGTGGAGGCGCTCCTCAAGAAGGTCGGCGTGGACTACGTCGTCGTGAAGTCCGGCCAGTACAAAGACTTGGGCAACTTCGCGCGGACGATGACCGCGGAGGAGCGAAAGATCCTCCAGGTGCTCCTCGACGACGTGTACAACCAGTTTGTGAACGCGGTCGCGCAGGGCCGGGGACTCGACCGCGAGGCGGTCCTGGGCTTCGCCGATGGGCGGATCGTGTCCGGTCAGAAGGCGAAAGAACTGAAGATGCTGGACGCGCTGGGCGGCTTGGATGAGGCGATCGAGGGGGCCGCGGCGCTCGCGGGGCTCCCCGAGCGACCGAAGCTCATCCTCCCGCGGCGCCGCTTCTCGCTGCTCGACCTCCTGAGAAACCAGCTCGGGTGGGTAGGCACCCCATCCCTCGCACCGGGCCTCGCCCTTCTGAAGGCTCCCCTCTACCTCATGGAGTAGGCCGGACCTGGCGGCCTGGGAAGGAGCCCCCGGCAGGGCCGATGTGAATCAGGACACAGAAGCCTTCGAAAAGTCTTGCGTCTCTACTCGATTTGGTACTAATATCCAGCCGGAGCGGGTTGGCCTGCGGGAAATGCCCCGTGGGATCTTCCGTTCTGTCCCGGACCGTGTTGACGACCCGGGACCCGACGGATGCGTCGGCCTGTTGACAGTCGAGCCGAAGGGGGTGGATGGATGCCTTCGCCTCAGAGCCGCCATCCTCGGAGCGCCAACGGCGGCGCGGATGTTCCCCGCTCATTCCCCCCTCGGGATTCCCGACCTCCCACAACGCACCGAAGCCCCGCGCGCCCGCCGGCCGTGCTAGGTCTTGCGGAGGACGCTCTTCGGGCTCATGATTGAGCCGGCGAGGGGGCAGGGGCGGAGGCAGGAAGCCGACGTGAGAGCCGCGACAGTCCCCGGATGGAGGCCCGGCGGGGTAGCCGTGGCGAAGGCATGAGCTAGGCCGATAGGCGAGCAAAGACCAACAGAAAGGGGGACATCATGACACCGTTCTGGTTCGTGGTCCTTACGTTGGCCGCTTACCTGATCGCCTACAAGGTGTACGGGAAGTGGTACGATCGGACGGTTTGGGCTCCAGACCCCCGTCGGACCACTCCGGCCCACATGTATGCGGACGGGGTGGAGTACTTTCCGGTCAACAAGTATGTACTCTGGGGCTTCCAGTTCAAGAGCATCACGGCTCTCGGCCCCATCCTCGGCCCCTTCATCGCTCTCCACTTCGGCTGGGCTCCTGCCCTAGCGTGGATCATCCTGGGTAACTTCTTCATCGGCTGGCTTCAGGACTACGGGGCGATGATGGTCTCGGTCCGGAACGAGGGGCGCTCCTTCGGGCCCATCACCCACACCCTGGTCCATCCCGAGGCGCGAACGACCTTGCTCGCGTTCCTGATGTTCTACCTCGCCCTCGGGGTCATCGCGTTCCTCTTCCCGATCTCCCGGTACTGGAACGTCTTCCCCGGAACGTTCGCGGCGGACATGGGCATTTTCGCCACCGGGATCATCGTCGGCCACCTGCTCTACAAGATGCGCCTCAACATCTGGGGTGTGACGATCTTCGCCCTCGCCGGGGTCGCGATCAGTGTTACCGTCCTGGGCTACTACGCCCGCGTTACGCCCAACTTCCTGGGGGTGTGGACCGGGCCTTTCTGGGCCGCGGTGGCGGCGGCTGTCATCTATGCCGCAGCGGTCACGCCGATGCCGAAGTTCACCCAGCCAGTGCTCTGGACGGCGTTCTTCCCGACCTACGCCGCGATCCTCCTGGTGCTGATCGGCGCGCTCCTGACCCCGGTGACC
>JACQWB010000225.1 GCA_016209385.1 Candidatus Rokuibacteriota bacterium | reverse complement strand
TCCGGTCGATCTCGTGGACGAGCTTGAGGCGCTTGGCCCGGTCCAGCGTCTGCGACTGCTCGACGATGAGCTTGTCGATCTCCTCCGAGCAGTAGCCGGAGAAGTTCCGCTGGGATCCGCACTTGAAGTTTTCGTAGAAGTTGGCGTCAGGGTCGTCGATGCCGATGCCCGTCAGGTTGAGCGCGACTTGGTAGTCCAGCCGGGTCATCTTCGGATGCCACACGCCGGTCTCGATCTGCTCCAGGGTGGCGTCGACGCCGATCTGGCGGAGCTGGTCGACCATCCAGCTCGCGGTGTCGACGTAGATGGCGAGCGCCCGCGTGGACACCGTGATCTTGAGCGGGTTGCCGGGGCCGAAGCCAGCCTCGGCGAGGAGCGTCTTGGCCTCGGCCTTCTGCTTGGCCGTGTCCCCCATCCCGGGCAGCTTGGCCACCTCCGCCGGCGGGAGCCCCCAGACGCCCGACGGCCTCGGCAGCATGGCCCCGCCGAAGGTCGCGGCGCCCTGCCGCGGCCCCACCAAGTAGGCCTTGCGGTCGAGCGCGAGGTTGATGGCCAGGCGTACCCGCGGGTCGGTGAACGGCGGGCGCTTGAAGTTGACGAGGACGTTGTCGTTGACGTTCGAGTCCGACTCGAGCACCACGAGCTTCGGCCCGCCCGCCTTGGCCGCCTCGGCGTTGGTCCGGTTCCAGCCGCTGCCGGCGACGTCCAGCTGGCCGGCCTGGACCGCGGCGATCTGGGTCGAACGGTCGCGGATCATCAGGTACCTGATTCCGTCCAGGTAGGGCCGGCCCTTGACGAAGTAGTCGGGGTTCCTCACGTACTCGATGTACTCGCCCGGCTTGTGCTCCTTGAGCTTGAAGGGCCCGGTGCCGATGCACTTGGTCTTGAACTCGGTCACGGGCACGTGGGCCGGGTACACGGGCGAGTAGCCTGAGGCCAGCATGAGGAGAAGCGAGGGCTGGGGCCGCTTGAGCCGGAAGACAACCGTCTGGGGATCGGGCGCTTCGATGTGCTCGACGTTCTCGTACCAGAGCTTTCGGGGATTCACGCGCAGCTTCGCCCTGGCGTCGGGGGCCCCGCGCACCACGTCGAACGTGTACTTTACGTCCTGCGACGTGAAGGGCTTGCCGTCGTGCCACCGCACGTCCTTGCGGAGGAAGAAGACCAGGTTGCGGTAGTTATCCTGCCAGGACCAGCGCTCGGCCAGCTCAGGGATGACCGTGTCGACGCTCTCCTGCTTCTTCGTCGGGTCGAAGTACACGAGGTTGTTGAGGCACGGGCTGGCCTGCTGGACGGTGGCGATTGTGGACTCCTCGTGCGGGCTGAGGCTCGGCGGCGCGGAGAGCGGGTGCATGACGAGCACACCGCCGTACTTGGGAGTCTGGCCCGCCGCCGGCCCGGCGGCGAGCACGAGGAGGACTGCGGACACGAGAGGCAGAACTGGCGCGAGAGGATAGCGGGACATGGCCACCTCCCTTGGGAGCGAAAGGTTTTGACGCCCGGTTTCTTCGTGGAGGCTAAAGTGTACGAGAAAACGCGGGGCCGGACAACCGCCTTTCGCGGCGGCCACCCCGCTCGCGGGTCCCCGCACCGCCCGGCTCGCTCAGGCCTGTCTTCGACAGTTCCGGTCGAGGAAAGCTGTTCAATCGGGCACTTGCGAACAGTCCCCTGGTGCGAGCATAGCCAACACAAAGGCCTTTCTCAGCCGGACGCGCCCTGCTCAGCGAGCGCGCGGCCGGCCGCTGGGGTCCCGCCCCTCAAGGCGTCAGGAGGGTGCTTAGGTCTTGTTGCCTAGTTCCTTGCCGCACGGTACACTCGCCAGCGGCATGCCGCTCCTAGCACAGCGTGAGTCTAAGCTCGCATCGGGTGTATCGGGAGGTTAACGTGTCCAACGTTGCCCAGCCCAATGGAGACGACCATCCCGAAGCGGCGGGAAAGCATCTCATAGATTCACATACACTCGTGGCGGCCGGACGTTCGGACGGCGCAGCCTACCTCGCTGGCTATGTGGTTGAGTGCTGTCTCAAAACTCTCGTTCTTTTCCAGGCTGGTGCTGTGGCGGCGATCCACGACCTGAACAGTCTGACTTCGGAGGCACTCAAGCTTGCCGCTCTTCCGGGTTCGAAGACGGCACGATACGTTCCCAGCCAGACGCCAGGCCATCCGCTCTACCATCCTGCCAACGGATGGGCGCCAGGTCTGCGCTATCGGCCTCCCGGTCATGTCGCCCAGGCAGAGGTCGTCGCCTGGATTGCCGAGGCGGAGCTCGTCTACAATTCTACGATCGTCCCGATGAAACTCGACGGGGTAATTTGAATGCGAGTTAAGCACAGTGACGAGGCGCGGCGCGCCGCCCTTAACGTGTTGAGCCGAATGCTTGCTACAGATGCGTCGATTGAGCGAGCCGTGCTCATCGAAGATCTTTTTGGGCGACTTCGCCTCGTGGTCTGGACCCGCCGTCAAGACTGGGAAGAACTTCGTCATTCCTTGAGTGCGCAGCTTGGAGACCCAGGTGTCGCTGGACGGTTTTGGAGCGGAGATATTTGGAATGGCTCAGCTGCGAGCGAGGCCGATCGTCTTCTCTACGAGAAAGCCTGGGAGGAGAGCGAAGAGGTTGAAGGAGCGCCACGCCTACACGAAGCCGATCGGTATCGGAACCGGAGCGCGTGGTTCGCACTGGTGGCTGACTCCCTGTGGCCTACATTCGCGGACGAGGAGAACGGTGGACCCCCTCTTCTCGTATTCTACTCCTTCAAGGGTGGCGCCGGGAGAAGCACTGCTGTTGCCTCTTTCGCCATTCAGCGGGCGAGAAAAGGGGAGCGCATTGTTGTAATCGATTTCGATCTAGATGCGCCTGGTGTTGGCTCGCTTCTCGCTGCGGACGAGGCTGGCACAACAGCATCCTGGGGTGTCGTCGATTATCTCCTTGAGCGACCCGGCGGGGAGGTCGATCTTCCCGATTACTACCACGCGTGCCGGCGCGAAGCAGTAACGGGAAGAGGGGAGATTATTGTCGTCCCGGCCGGCCGTCTGGACAGTGAATACCTGGGTAAGCTCGCACGTGTAGACCTTGAACCCCCCGGTCGTGGTGGCGAACCTCACCCGCTCATTCTCTTGTTGACCGAGTTACGTCACACCCTGCAGCCAGCCTGGATCCTGATAGATGCAAGAACAGGGCTCTCCGAGCCAGCGGGCCTACTGCTTGGAGGGCTCGCACACCTGCACGTCCTATTTGGAACTGCATCAGAGCAGAGTTGGCAGGGACTACGCCTTGTCCTTTCTCGCCTCGGTGCGAGTCGGGTCCGCATGGGCCGACCTCAGGCCGAGTGTCTACTCGTGCACGCGATGGTTCCCAGAAATGTTACTATATCGGCAATGGCTAGAGCTGCCTTCTCCGATCGGGCGCGCGTTGAGTTCACGGACGCCTACTACGCCGAAGACCCCGAAGACCCCGAAGACGATCGGTTCTGGTATGTCCGCGACGCCGAGAATGAGGATGCCCCTCATGTCCCAGTCGCGCTGTCATACGACGAAAAGCTAGCTCATTTTGGCCGGGTAGACGAAGTGGCGTCCGATCTCGCGGAGTCGCCAGAATACTCAGCGCTGGCTGACCGCATTGCCGCTCGGTTCCAGCCGGAGAGCGAAGAATGAAGGCCCTGACGCACGAAGACCAACTCACACTACTCCGGCAGCTGTCCGGTATGGGCAGTCACGGCCGCGCTGAAGGAGAAAGCGAAGAGGCCTTTCCCCGCACATTTTATCCGGTCGCTGAACACGCCCGGGCGTTCGACCCAGATGTCGTCTTGATTATCGGTCCTCGCGGCTCAGGGAAGACCGAACTTTTCCGGGCAGTAATCTGGCGGGGATTGCTCCCGGCCATTGCACGACATGCTCCGACGGTTCGACTGCCACCACTAGAGCCGGCGCGAACCACATGGCTTTCCGGTTATCCAATTGGAGCTGGCTTTCCAGACGCGCGTGGACTTCGCCGCTTCGTGGATGAGAAGGGCAGCTCTCCCGAACCCACAATGGAGCTCTGGTTTTGCTACCTTGTTCGCTCGCTGCGAGATCACCTGGACGAAGAAGCAAAGAGTTCACTAAATTGGATGTTCTCTATTCAGGGAGGCGATGCAATCTCCAATTACGAAGCGTTTCGCCGCACTGGCGATTCGCCGCTGCTTGCTCTTGACAGACTCGACGAAAAGCTCCACAGGACGGACTCTCGCATTTTCATTGGATACGATGAGCTTGATACTCTCGGTGGGGCCGTTTGGGAAGTAATGAACACGGGCATACGGGGCCTTGTGGCCTTCTGGGCGACTTACACACGCCGGTGGAGAAGAATCCGAGCTAAGATTTTCCTGCGCACCGATCTGTTTCAACGCCATGCGACTGCGGGTGGTGCTGACCTGGCAAAACTTGCGGCCAACCGGGCAGAACTCGTGTGGGGCGACAGAAACCTGTACGCGATGCTAATGAAGCGCGTCTCAAATACGAGCGAAGAACTTCACGAGTATTGCGAAGCGACTCATATCAAGTTTCACGAGGACACGGAACTGTATTTGGTTCCGGATCTGACGAGGGCGGAACAGGCGAAGCCATTTGTGGATCGGCTGGTCGGTCCGTATATGGGCGCTAACATTAAGAAGGGTCTAGTCTTTCGGTGGTTGCTCGATCACATTCGTGACGGTCGCGGTCACGCGCTTCCACGCCCACTGGTACGGCTCATTGAGGAAGCGGCGAGATACGAGTTGAATTCCGGAGGCCGGATACGTCCGCCAAGACTCCTCCGACCTGTGTCCTTCCGTGCGGCACTTGATGTTGTGTCGAAAGAGCACGTTACTCAATCAACTGATGAGTGGCCCTGGCTGTCGGGGCTAAGAGACCGGCTAAGCGACGATCAGGTCCCATGGGACCGGCGGCAACAAGTCGAAAGGCGGATTGCCGTCAACTTCGATGGTAGCTGGGGTGCCCAGCCCGAGATAAGACCGCCTACGAAAGAACCGCGCGAGCTCGTTGACTATCTTGTCGAGATTGGTGTGTTTAGAGCTCGCTCTGATGGGCGCATAGACGTGCCCGATCTGTTTCTTGCGGGATTGGGTCTCAAGCGAAAAGGCGGGGTGAGACGTAGGTAAATGCGTGCAGAGCGTCGCGGTTGTAGGCCGTTCCGTCTCTTAGCTTGTAGCGGGTTGCCTTCATCAGATCGATAAGTTGGAACCAAGGAACCGAACAGATCCGGAGGGCCAAGACAAGGTTGCGCGTGATTCACCACTACGAGCAGCTGAACCGGAACGCGCGCTGATCCCGGCATTTTGGGATCTCCCGTAATGCCCCTGACGATTGATCCCTCAGGCGATGCCCTGCTGATCGTGGACGTCCAGAACGACTTCTGCCCCGCCGGCTCGCTGGCGGTGCCCGAGGGAGACAGGGTCGTTCCGGCGCTCAACTGCTACATCGTCCGGTCCGCGGCCGTCGGCGGAGCGATCTTCGCCTCGCGCGACTGGCACCCGGCCGTGACCCGGCACTTCAAGGCGTACGGCGGGGTCTGGCCGCCCCACTGCGTCCAGGAAACCCGGGGCGCGCAGTTCCACGCGGACCTGAAGCTCCGCGCGATACCGCCGTCGTCTCCAATGGAATGGACCCCGAGGCGGACGCCTACTCGTGCTTCCAGGCCGAGGACCCGAGCGGGATGCCGTTCGCCGCGGCCCTGGGGGATCGCGGGGTCCAGCGCCTCTTCGTCGGCGGCTCGCGACCGACTATTGCGTGAAGGCGACGGTGCTGGATGCCCTCCGCGAGGGGTTCGAGGTGGTGGTGCTTGAGGACGCGGTCCGGGCCGTGGACGTGAACCCGGGCGATGGCGCGAAGGCGCTCGAAGAGATGAAAGCGGCCGGCGCGACCTTCGCCACACTTGCGGAGGTCTAGCATGCTCTCATCTCTCTCGGCCTTCGGGCTGCCTTCCGAGGTTCTCCTCTGGCAAGCGATCTTCCTCAACGCCCTCTCGTACGGCGTCGGCGTCATCGGCGGAATCGTCGGCCTCGCCCTCGGGACGATGCGGCTGCCGTTCCTCCTGCTTCTCGGCATGCCGGCGCCGGTCGCCGCGGGCACGAACATCCTGGTGAGCACGCTGAGCGCGGTGAGCGGGTTGGTCCGCCACTGGCGGGCCGGGCGCGTCGATCTGAGGAGAGCGTAGCCAACACAAAGGCCTTTCTCAGCCCTGCTCAGCGAGCGCGCGGCCGGCCGCTGGGGTCCCGCCCCTCAAGGCGTCAGGAGCATGGCGGGTGGTAGCCTGCTCCCCTTTGGCGACTCCAACTTCCTAGGGACGATTGCTCCGTTGTTTCATCTATCCCTCAAGGACGCGCAACGAAAAGTCCGCGTAGCGGCCAATCAGCCGAAAGTCGTCCCGGTTGTAGGTCAGCAGCATGGCGCCGATTCGTCGAGCGGATAGCGCGATGAGAATGTCATTGAGGAGCGCGGGCAACTTGGATCGCCAACTCCTTTCTTTTTCCCCGATAGCTGTGACTATCTCGGACGCCATTATCCAGTCCTCGAAGGTGGGCGTGACGACCCGTCCAGTCTGTCGCATTGGGCGGATGAACTCGAGCACAAGCGTTCGAGTGCGACGGTCATAAGCATTTAAGGCAAGCTCATACGCGACAACCGCCGACAGGTGGGTGGCCGGTAAGAGCGGATAGAACGTGCTCGGGAACCTGGCTCGTTTTCCCTCCGATCGAACAGCGCCGAGGTAGACATTCGTATCCAGGAGGTACTTCACCGGTACACCGTCCGGAAGCGACCTTCTTTGAGCAGCCTGTCGAGAGACTCCTCGACCTCACGATCCTCAACGGCTTTTCGTAGCGCCCGTTGAATTGCCTCGGTATCCGTCTTCGCGTTAAACAGCCGGCGCACCTTTTCGATCATCTCGCCGTCCAGGTTATAGGTTTTCTTTCTGACCGTCGCTTTCATAGAAAACCCTCCAAGCTGTGCGATACAGACATTTTAGCAATCTTGTCCGTATCTATCAAGACCAGCCTGAGCGAGGTTGATCGCTGTGGCCGTGGCCGCCATCGAGCCGATCCGGGATGCGCGTCGTCCACCCACACCGTGGACTCGACGAGGCGCGCGAGCTCCGGGTTATGAGCGTAGTCAAGATAAAGGCCCTCTCCCGTGGCTCCCCCCTATGCCGAGATCGCCCCCGGTAAGGCGGTAGGGGGCGTGTCGGCCTAATGCCCTTCGAGCGCGGGCTTCGCCCGCGCAACCAACTCGGGCCTCGCCTCGTGGCTCTCCTCGCCTGCGCCTCCTCGGCAGCCCCTCGGCTCGAACCACCATTCCTGGGGGAGGCCTCGGAGGGGGCCCGGGTACCCGCGCCGAAGGCGTGGGTGTCCCCCTCTGATTGATCACCCCAGCCCGACCTTCGCTTTGACGCTCGCGCGCGTCTTCTCGGCGATCGGGCGAACGCGCGACGCCCCCTCGCTGAGCAACGCGTCGAGCTGGGCCGGATCCCTCGCCAGCTCCCGGTACCGGGCCTGGAGCGGTGTCAGGCGCCCGATGATCAGCTCCGCCAGCTCCCGCTTGACGTCGGCGTACCCCTTCCCCTCAAACCGCGCCTCGATCCCGGCCCGCGGGGCTCCGCTGAACAGCTCGTACAGGACGAGCAGGTTGTGGAGGCCGGGCCGGCCCTCGTCGAAGCGGACCTCGCGCCCCGAGTCCGTCGTCGCGCGCATGATCTTCGCCCGGATCTCGTCCGGGGAATCCAGCAGATCGACCGCGTGGCCGGGCCGCTCGTCGCTCTTGCTCATCTTCTTGGTGGGATCGTCGAGCCCCATGATCCGCGCGCCGACCGCCCGGATGATCGGCTCCGGGACCTTGAAGGTCTTGCCGTAGATGGAGTTGAACCGCTCGGCCACATCCCGCGCCAGCTCAACGTGCTGCTTCTGGTCCTCGCCGACCGGCACGAGATCCGTCTCATAGAGGAGAATATCGGCCGCCATCAGCGCCGGGTAGTCAAAGAGCCCGACGCTCACCTGCGTCTTCTGCCTCTGGGATTTCTCCTTGAACTGCGTCATCCGCTGCATCCAGCCCATGGGGATGAAGCAGTTCAGGATCCAGGCCAGCTCCGCGTGCGCCGACACGTGCGATTGGACGAAGACCGCGGACAGCCCGGGATCTATGCCGGCGGCAAAGAGGAGCCCAGCCACCTCGCGGATCTTTGCCCTCAGCACCTGCGGATCCTGGGCCACGGTGATCGCGTGCAGGTCGACGATGCAGAAGATGTTGTCGAACCCGGCCTGGGAGGCCACCCACTGGCGGATGGCGCCCAGGTAGTTACCGATATGGAGGCGCCCGGTAGGCTGAATCCCGGAGAAGACCCGCTGTCTCACGCCCGGTCCCCTCAGCGGCCCGCGCCCGCCCCGTCCTCCTCGACCACCTCGTAGCGGAGACGCCGCGTCATCATCCAGCGCACGACCAGCAGGTCGACGAACGCCCTGAACGCGCGGTTCCGGATGCCGTACTTGGAGCCACCGAAGCGCCGCGGGCGATGATTGACCGGCACCTCGACCACCCGGTAGCCCGCCATCCTGAGGAGCGTCGGCACGAACCGGTGCATCCCGTTGTAGGGCGGAATCGCGTCGACACACTCCCGGCGCATGGCGCGCAGGCTGCAGGCGCTGTCCCGGACCGACTCGGCGGTGGCCGCATTGCGAATGGCGTTGGCGATGCGGGACGAGACCCGCTTGAGCCACGGGTCGTGGCGCCGCTGCCGCCACCCGACGGCGGCGTCGTAGTTCCCCAGGTGGGCGAGCAGCCGGGCGATGTCGCGCGGGTCGCTCTGGAGGTCCGAGTCCATGGTGACGATCGTTCGTCCCTGAGCGGCTTCGAAGCCGGCATGGAAGGCGGCCGTGAGCCCGGCGTTGGCGGCCAGCCGCACGAGGCGCGCCCGCGGGTCTTGCTTGACGATCGCGCGGATCGCCTCGGCACTCCCATCGGTCGAGCCGTCGTCCACAAAGATGACCTCGGCCGACTGCGCGAGCGTCGGCAGCACCTCCTCCAGCTCCCGCCAGAGGGCCGGGACGCTCTCCGCCTCGTTGTACACGGGGAGGATGACTGACAACTCCACCGCGGCCCTCATGGGTTGGCTCCGCGCACGGTCTGGCGAACGAGTATATACCCTCGCGCGACGACGGACAAAACTCGAAACGGCGAGCGCGCACACCCACTTCGGGGGTACCCGGCGCGGGTACCCGCGGCGCGCGTTGACACGTCCCACCGGCGTCTGCTAGCGTCCTCGCCATGGCGCCGGGGGGAACAGCGGAAATTCACGATGCGTGGGCTGGTGCGAGGCTCGCGCGCGCCGCCGACAGGAGCCTGGCTCCGCTCCTGGCCCTGCTGCTGGTGGCACTGATGACATCCATCACCGCCGTCGGAGTCCTCACGGCGCTGCTCGGCCTCGCCAGCCTCCTGAGGCTCGCCGATCCCGCGCTTCGAGCCCGCTGCCTCCTTCCGCTCGCGCTGCCGCTCGCGACGCTGGCTGTGGTGACGCTGCTGTCCGCCCTGGCCGCGACCAACCGGCCCGTGGCGCTGTTCGAGTCAAAGGAGCTCCTGTCGCTCATCCTCTTCTTCGCCGCCGTCAACGGCTTCGCCTCCGGAGACCACATCCGCCGAGCCCTGGTGTGGCTCTACAGCGCCGTGGCCCTGGTGTCCGTCTACGCTATGCTCCAGACCTGGACGTGCACCTCCGTGGCCGAGGCGCCCGGATGGGTCTGGTGGGCCCTCAAACTCAAGGCCGAGAGATGCCGCCAGCTCGGCGTCGAGCCGTTTCGGGCCAAAGGCTTCTTCAGTATCTACATGACCCTCGGCGGAAGCCTCATCGTCTCGCTCGCGCTCCTGTCCGCCGAGCTCGCGCTGGGCTCCCGCCGACGGGCGTGGTGGCTGGTCCCCCCCGCCGCCCTCGGGTTCGTGACGCTCGGGTTGACCTATGTGCGTAACGCCTGGCTGGGGTTCGCCGCAGCCATCGGCGTGCTCGTCCTCCTGAGCCGCCGGCTCGCGCTGCTCGTTCCACTCGGTCTCGCCGTTATCCTGGCGCTTTCCATCCCGTCGCCGCTCAAAGCCAAGCTGCTGTCCATGTTCGACCCCGGGAGCCCGAGCGCCAGCGAGCGCTTCTACTTCTGGGATGCGGGACTGCGCATGCTTAAGGACGCGCCGCTGCTCGGACTGGGCCCCGGCGGCGTTCGGCTCTACTACCCCGACTATAAACACCCGGACGCGCGGCGGGCGCGAACCGGGCACCTCCACAACAACCTGGTCCAGATCGCGGCCGAGCGCGGGCTCCTGGGGCTCGGGGCGTGGCTCTGGATCTGGGTCGCGTTCCTGCTTCGGGCCGGGCGGATCTACGCGCAGCTCCCGCCCGCCCGGGCCGACGACCGCGTCCTCGTGGCCGGCAGCCTGGCTGCCGTCATCGGGTTCCTGATCGCCGGGCTCTTTGAGTACAATTTCGGCGATTCGGAAGTCATCGGCCTGGTGTGGGTCGTGATGGCCTTCCCGTTCGTCGTGGCCGAGGGGCCGCGAGGAAGCTAAGAGCGGATAGCTCCCGCACCGGGCTCAGCGCGCGGCGCTCCCGACCACCACCATCTCCCGCCCCCCGATCCGGCGAGTCGCCAGGACTCGCCACGACGGGTCTGCCCGGGGGGCGAGCGCGGTCCAGCGCTCCCGGGCCGTGATCAGGATATCCTGCGACGGCGAGGCAACCCGCTGCGCGAGTGATTCGGCCGAGGAGATTTCCACCACGCGCCGGCGGAGATAGAAATCATAGGAGAGCCGGAGGTCGGGGTGGCCGATCACGGCCGCGCCCGGCGGGGCGTACGCCGCCGCTGCGACGGCCAGGTCGCGGGCCCCGAAGTCGCGCGCGTAGCGCGGCGGGTACGTCACGCCCTCGACGAGGAGGACCGCAGCGGTGGCGAGGGCCACCGCCACGGCCGCGCCGGCAAACGCCTGACGCCGGATCGCGAGCGCCACGGCGGGCGCGGCCGCAGCGACCAGCGCCACGAGGAGCACGCGCTCTGCGGCAGTGTCGGGCACGTAGGCGCGGTCCTCGCCGGACACGTGGAGGACGAGCGGTGAGGCGAGCGCCGCAGCGCCGACCACGGCTGCGACGCAGAACACGGCCGAGGCGCCCCGCAGCGCGCGCCGGCCACCCGACGCCTGTGCGACGGCGAGGAACTCGGCGGTGAGGAGGGCCAGGCCCGGGTAGACGGGGAGGAGGTACCGCGCCCGCTGGGTGCCCGACAGCCCGAGGAGCAGCCACAGGGCCAGGGTCCAGGCGCCGATCCACCAGCGTCCGCCGTCAGGCGCCCGCCGCCACCAGACGAGCGCGCCCACCAGGAACACGGTCCACGGGAGGAAGTTAGGCAGCACCGTGGCCATGTGCTCAACCCGCGCGAGCACCCCGCTCCGGAAGTACCACGTCACGTAGTGGCCGAGGAGCACGTCGCCGACGAAGCTCCCGCGCGGCTGGGCGAGGTACGGCACGATCCACGGGAGCAACATGACGGCGAGCAGCACCACGCCCTGGACCAGGCGGAGCCGGCCGAGCCCGGACCACCCGCCCGTCACGAGCGCCGCGAGGGCGGCAGCACCGAGCGCCGCGAGCCCCTCCGGCCCCTTGCTCGCGATGGCGCCGGCCACGCACATGTAGAAGCCCAGGAGAGGTCCCACGGCCCAGCCCGCGGCCCGGGCGCGCAGGAGGAAGTAGAGCGCCCAGATCACCAGCGTGGTGAGCATCATGTCGGCGAGCACCTGGTGGCCGAAGACGAAGTACGCCGGGGTCGTCGCGAGGACGAGCCCGGCGAGGGTGCCGGCGCGCCAGCCCCAGAGGAAGCGACCGATCTCCATCACGCCGGCGATTCCCGCCAGGGCCGAGGCCACCGACGGGAGCGCGGCGCTGAGCTCCGTCACGCGCCCGAACGGGATCGAGACGAGCGCGATGCTCCAGAAGTAGAGCTGCGGCTTGTTCAGGTAGGGCTGCCCGCGCAGCTCGGGCACCAGCCAGCGCCCGTGGTCCAGGATGTCCTGGGCGAGGAGGGCGAAGCGCGCCTCATCCGACGACCAGAACGGCCGCCGGCCAGCGGGCATCAGGAGGATCAGCGCGGCCAGCGCGAGCACTCCGAGAAGGGCCAGGCCCGATCGCCGTCTGGGGTCCCAATCGCTCACCGGACTACCTTCACTCATGAGTCGGCACCGTGCGTTCGAGCGCCCACCCGTGCCTTCGGCACGGGTACCCGGCCGGCGCAATCAACTCAGGCGTCGCCTCGTGGTTCTTACCTACTCGGGTCTCGCCTCGCCTGCGGCTCGTCGGCAGCCCCTCGGCTCGAACTGCAAGGGGGAGGTTCGGAAGGGGCGGGTACCCGGGCATCCACGCCGAAGGCGTGGGGGTGCCTGGGTGGCCCCCCTCCGAGGAAGCTCACCGGCCGCCCCTCTCCCGAATCACGCCGACTCAGCGGGTTGAGGGGACCGAGTCGGCCCGGACAACGAGCATCTCCTGCCCTCGGACGCGCATCCGGTCCAAGACGCGCACATCCTGAGAGACCTTCCCCTGGAGCGCGCGCCAGGACCCCTCGGCCACCACGACGGCGGGGCGCTCGGGGCGGGCCAGGTAGGCCTCGAGCTCCTCCTCCGTCCTGATCCGGCGGAGGTCCCGACCGAGGTAGAAGTCGAGCGGAAAGAATCGTCCACCGAACACGGCCACGGCCGCGCCGCCGACGTGACGCTCGACGCGGGCAGAGAGGCCTTTGAAGTCCTCGGTCCGGTTGGCCCACGCGTTGTGGAGCCAGATGCCGGAGCCCAGGATCACCACCATCCCGGCGACCACCCCCTGGACCAGGAGCGCCGGGCGCCCCGCCTGAAGGCCTCTCCAGAGGGCCAGGCCGAGCAGCGCCGTGCCGGCGATCAGCGGCAGCAGTTCCCACGACACCCGCTCGAGCCCGAACGGAGGGGACAGGGCGAGGAGCGCGACGCCACCGCCGGCTCCGAGGAGCGAGCCCCACGCGAGGACGCGCCCGAGCGTCGTGCGGACGGCTCCGTGAGCATCCGCCCACCACGCGACCAGCAGCGCCAGCCCAGGGTAGATGGAGAGGAGGTAGCGCGTTCGCTGGTTTGCCGACAGCGCGATCACGAAGAGCGGGACCGCGAACCAGAGGACCGCGAACCTGACCGCGGCGCTTGCCCTCCACGCCCGGAAGGCCTGTGCGAAGGCGAGCGGCGCCACCACTGTCCAGGGCAGGAAACCCACGACCGCATCGACGGCAAGGTTGGCGAGGCGGGAGGGAAGCGGAACGCCCAGGAACCAGTCGAGCCAGTTCTTCCAGAGCACCGTCTCGACGTAGCTCCGGGTCCCGACGGCCAGGAATGCCCCGAGCCAGCTCAAAGTCACCACCGCAAAGACCGCCGCGCCCGGCGGGCTCCAGAGGCGACGGAGCCCGCGCGGGCCCCGCTCGATCCAGAGCCAGGCCGCGGCCGCGAGGAGCGGGAGCAGCCCGACGGGCCCTTTTGCAAATACCCCAAACGCGAGCGCCGCGTAGAAGCCGATGAGCGCGCCGCGCCCCGGGGGCTCAGCCATCGCCCGCCAGAAGGCGTAGCCGGCGGCCGTGGCGAAGGCCACGACGAGCATGTCGGGCAGGAGCTTCTGGCTGTGGCCGAAGAAGCTGTAGCTCGTGGCGAGGATCAGCGCTGCCCACAGGCCGGCCCGCCGCGTGAAGAGCCGATCGCCCAGGAGGAAGGTGAAGAGCGCAGCCCCGACAGCCGCCGCGGCGACCGGCGCCTGGGCCGTCCCCTCGGTCACGCGGCCTCCCGGGAGCGACACGGCCGCGATGCTCCAGGGATAGAGCGGAGGCTTGTTCCGGTAGACCTTGTCCCGAACCTCGGCGTCGAACCAGGCACCGCGCGCGATCGCGTCGCGGGCAAGGAGCGGGAAGCGGGCTTCGTCAGAGGTCGAGATCACCTGGCTGCCGAGCGGGGGGAACACGAGCAGCGCGGTCACGAGGGAGACAAAGAGCGCCCCGGGCAGGGGACCGCTCCTCCAGCCTCGACTGTTTCCCGCTCGGGTCAGGTGCGACCCCCGGGCCCTGGCGCGCCGAGCGGGCGGAGCGGCTGCTGGATGCAGGCGATCGTGCACTCCCGGCCGTGGACCGCCTCGGCGCGCGCCAGGGCCTCCTCCACGCTCGCCGCCACCTCAAACCCCAGGTGGCGCGGCACCTGCGGGTCGCGGGGCGCGGCGACGATCACGCTGCCGATGTGGCTCAGGCGGTTGAGGGGATACACAGCCATTATCCCGTGAGCCGGGTGGAACCCGAAGGCGAAGCGGTAGGCCTCGATGTAGTCCGGTCGCCGCGCGTAGTCCTCGGCGAAGCGGCGCATGATCTCGTACGGGTCCCGCGTGATCGGGAGCACGCGCTCCCAGATCTCGGGGTACGAGGGGTGGGTGGTGCGGTCCCAGCGGTCGGGGACGGGGGTCGCCATGATGACGGTGCAGCCCGGCTTCCCCAGCGCCTCGATCAGTCCCCCCAGGTAGCCGAGACCTGACGAGATGAGCGTCAGGATCGGGTTGACGTGGGAGAAGACCGCATAGGGGCTCCAGTCCGGGATCCCGTACAGGAGGACATCGAAGCGCGCCGTCGCCAGCTCTCGCCGCGGCGGGAACATCCGCGCCAGGGTGTCGAGCATTTCGCGCCGCGTGTCATCCACGCTCCCTGCCACCACCTTCGCCACGCGGAGGGGATCGGAGAGGAGCGTGTCGAGCTTGAAGATCCGTCTGCCAAGCCGGCTCTCGAGGTGCCGCCCCATCTCGTTCAGGACCGCGTGCATCCGGTTGTTGTGAACGGCCATGGACATGCCGTCCGGCGTGTGGGTGATCCGGATCGACTTGTAGGTGGAGAGCCCGACGCAGACCGACTTCCACCCGCCGGAGAAGCCCCGGTTGTAGCGCGCGTTGACGTACACGGTCAGGTCGGACTCGGCGACGAGGCGGTGGACCTCGACGGCGTAGCCGTGCTCGGGGGTCTGGCCCAGGTCCACCATCACTTCCGGGTCCTCAGCGTCGTGGCAGACCAGGCGCGGGTCGAACTCTCGGACCAGATCCTCGCCGAGGAGGAACGCGAGCTCCTCGCGCCTGAGCTTCCGGTGGAGGGCGTTCGCGCAGATCAGCGTGACGTTCGTCCGCGAGACCCCCGCCGCGTCGAGCTCCCCGAGGACCGCCTCGATCGCGACGCTCCGGATCGGGCCGTAGGACCCTACCGTCGCATCGTCGAAGGCGATCGCGACGCGCGCGCCGGGCCTGACCAGCTCCCGGATTCGCGGTAATCCGAGGGGTGCCGTCAGCGCCCGGCTCACGGTGGCGTCGAGGTTTTCGACCGGCGGAAGGGTGACGACCTCGGTGTTCGGGACCAGGACAGCCCGGTCGGGGATCTCGGCGGGGAGGAGCCCTTCGCCGTACAGCAGCTCGACCTTCATCGCGGAGTCAGGATGCGTCTAACCCGCTACGCGAGGTAGGCGTCCACGGGAACGAGACGCTTGCCGAGGGGATCAACGCCCAGGCCGAAGCTCTCGAGCGTCTGAGCGCCCAGCAGCCTGGGGGATTCATCCGGAGCCAGGAACGTGAGGGCAGTCCGCTCTCGACCTTGAAGGCGAACCCTGACCTCCGTTACATCCCAGACCGCGGTTTCTCCCGTCGCAAAGACCACCCGCTGTCGATCGATGGCTCGATAGCCAAGCGAAGTCAGGAAGCTCCGAGGAAGGGCCAGATAGGAGGCGCCGGTGTCCACAAGCACAGACTGAACCCGGGGGGGGCCGCCGTCAACGGGAAGCACCTCGATCTCGACCTGAAACAGGCCCATGTTCAAGCTGTATTGTACGGCAGACACAGGCTCCGACCCATGCTATCGGGGGCTCAGTATGCGCCCGGCCGGCAGGGCGTGCATCAGCCCCTGGTCCACCACGACTTGGCCGTTGACGATCACGTACGGGATCCCGGTGGGATGGCGGTGCGGATCCTCGTACGTCGCCTTGTCCCTCACCGTCGCCGGGTCGAAGAGGGCGAGGTCGGCGAAGTAGCCCGGACGAAGGAGCCCGCGCCCCGGGAGCCCGAGCTTCATCGCGGCCATCCCTGTCATCTTCGCGACCGCGTTCTCCCACGCGAGAACCTTCTTCTCGCGGACGTAGACGCCCAGGATGCGGGGAAACGTGCCGTACATCCGCGGGTGGGGTCTGCCGGGGTGGGGTCCGGGGCCGGCGCTGAGGCCGATTGAGTCCGAGCCGATCATGACCTGAGGATGGGCGAGCGCCTTGATCACGTTCTCCTCGGCCTGGGAGAAGAGGATCATCGAGACCTCTCCCTTCTCCTCGTGCAGGAAGTCCAGCATCGTCTCGCGCCCGGGGCGTCCACGGCGATGGGCCAGTTCGGCGATCGTCAGCCCCTCGAGCTCCCGGCGCGAGCAGGTGGCGATCCTCACGTCCTCCCACCCGGCGCTTCCCGACGCGGTCCGCCAGCGGTCCCCGGGGAGCGTGCACTCGTCCAGGACCCGCTTCCGCGTCGGTAGATCCACGATGCGCTCGAGGAGCTTCGGCAGCCCCCCGGCGTGGACCCACGGCGGCAGGAGGTTCACCATCACCGTGCTCCCGGCAGTGTACGGGTAGACGTCGGCCGTGACCTCAACGCCCCGCGCCCGCGCCTCGTCGATCAGGCGGAGCGCCCGGTCCATCTTCGCCCAGTTCTCCCGGCCCGCCGCCTTGATGTGGGCGATCTGGACGGGAACGCCGCCCTCCTCGCCGATCCTGATGGCCTCCAGGATGGCCTCCTCGAGCGTCGCCGCCTCGCCGCGGATGTGGGAGAAGTAGAGGCCGCCGCGCGGGGCCAGCGAGCGCGCCAGCGCGATCAGCTCGTCAGTCCTGGCATACACGCTCGGCGGGTAGACGAGGCCGGTAGAAAAGCCGAAGGCGCCGGCATCGAGGGCCTCGTGGAGGAGCTGCTCCATCGCCTTCAACTCCCCGGCCGTGGGCGGCCGGTCGTCAGCGCCCATCGCCGCCAGGCGGAGCGCGCCGTGACCGACGAAGTGCGCGACATTGATCGAGGGGCCGGAGGTCGCGAGGCGCTGGAGGTACTCGCCGAAGCTGGTCCACTCGACCGCGAGCCGCGAGCCCAGCGCGCTGGCCAGCCGCTCGAGCAGTTGCTTCCGCTCGGGATGGACCGGCGCGGGAGAGAAGCTGCACATCCCCACGACCTCGGTGGTCACCCCCTGACGCACTTTGGACTCGGCCGACGGACACTGGAGGTAAAAGAAGTCGGAGTGGGCGTGCATGTCGATGAAGCCGGGCGCCACGATGAGCCCCGCAGCGTCGATGACCCGCGCGGCCTCGCCCGTGAGGCCCGGAGCGACGGCGGCGATCCGGTCGCCGTCCAGGGCCACGTCGGCCCTGACCGCCGGCACCCCCGAGCCGTCGACGACGCTGCCGTTCTTGACGACGAGCGACCAGCCCACGTTACTGCTCGACGATCTTGACGGACTTCATCTTGTCACCGACCTTGATCTTGTCCACGAGCTCCATCCCCGCGACGACCTGGCCGAAGACCGTGTACTGGCCATCCAGGTTCGGCTGGGCGCCAAAGGTGATGTAGAACTGGCTTCCGGCAGAGTCCGGGTCCTGGGCGCGCGCCATCGCCACGGTGCCGCGCACGTGCTTCTGCTTGTTGAACTCCGCCTTGATCTTGTAGCCGGGGCCTCCGGTGCCGTCACCCTTGGGGTCGCCGCCCTGGACCACGAAGCCGGGAACGACTCGGTGGAAGGCGAGGCCGTCGTAGAAGCCCTTCTTCGCGAGCGTCACGAAGTTCTCCACGGTCTTCGGCGCATCCTCGGGGAAGAACTCGATCCGGATCTCCCCGCCCTTCTCCAGCGCGATGACGGCGGTCTGCTTCACTTTCTTTCCTCCCGCCCCCTGAGCTGCGGCCGGGGGAGCGCTCCCCACGAGCCAGACACAGAGGGTCATGACAGCGAGGGTTCGAATCAGCATCGCGGGCCTCCTTGAGATTCTTCGGAGGGGGGCTCCGCCCCCCTTCCGATGCCTCCCCCCTTCGGTTGCGCGGGCCAAGCCCGCGCTCGAACCAGATTCTTCAGCATTCTGCTTGAGCGGTGCGGGTCGCCCGGCCGGCAAGGACGCCCGCGGCTCGAAGATCAACTCGGGCCTCGCCTCGTGCCGGGCCTGCCTGACGGCAGGGCCGACGGCTCTCGGCTCGAACTGCTGTCCAGTCGTGCGAATGGCGCCATTATGCCCAAACGCCCCGGACTGGGCAATCGTGGTAGCATGTGGCGGAGTCGCTGACCGGAGGATTTGCCGATGCCCGTTCCACCGATCATCTTCGACCCCAAGTTCGTCCCCCTCGTTGGCGGCGGCTACGGCCTCGCCCTCCTCGGCGCCATCCTCCTCCTCGCGGCCGGGGTCTGGTGGGCCTGGGCGAGCGACGGCACCCGCCTCGAGCCGAAGCCCGCCGCCTGGCGCGCCCTGGCGAGCGCGGGCTGGCTCTGCTTCGTCGGAGGGGTTCTCTGGCAGCTCGTCGGCTACGCCCTGATCGGCGTGGGGACCTGGTGACCCCCGTGGCTGCTCCGCTGACGCCGCGAGAGGTGGCCGAGCTGCTGAGGTCTGCGGCGACGGCGCTGAGCGCGGAGCTGAGGGCCCTCCCGGAGGCGGCGCTCGCCTGGCATCCGGCGCCGGGAGAGTGGTGCGTCAATGAGGTCCTCGGGCACCTGATCGAGGCCGAGCGCCGCGGCTTCGCCGGACGGATCCGGACGATCCTCGACGCCGCGGAGCCGGAGCTGACGGCCTGGGATCAGGAGGCGGTGGCCCGCGAGAGGCGAGACTGCGGGCGCGACTCCTCGACCCTGCTCACCGAGTTGGCCGCGCTGCGCGAGGTGAGCGCCGCGCTCGTCGCAGGGCTGCGGGCGACCGATCTCGAGCGCGGGGGTCATCACCCGAAGGTCGGCTACCTCCGCGTCGACGAGCTGCTCCACGAGTGGGTCCACCACGACCGCAACCACATCCGGCAGATCCTCGCCAACGTCCAGGCCTTCGTCTGGCCGGGCATGGGAAATGCCCAGCGCTTTTCTCAGCTCGAGGCCGGAAGCCCGCCCGCTTCGCAACCCTGACGCCGGCGCCGCGCGCGCACACGCGGCGCGGGACGATCTGAACCCAGGAATCGGGAGGACCTTCCATGGCGACGGACGACCGCGCGCTTCTCACCGTGCTCCTGCACCACGACCAGTCGAAGACGCTCGAGGAGATCATGGCCCACCTCAAAAAGACGGGCTTCTACCGGGACTTCCCGCCGGAGGGGTGCGAGCTGGTCTCGTGGGTGGTCGCGATGTCCTACGGCTTCATCATCCACCTGCGCGTCGCCCCCCATGCGTTCCGAAGCCTGAACCGCTTCATGGAGCAGAAAGCGTGGGGCCCCTTCCGCTACGAGGTCTTCCCCTCGTACGACTTCGCGCCGATCGCGGCGCAGCTGAAGAAGGAGCACGCCTCCTGACCGCCCCGGAGAGGCGGGGTCTCTGGCGGAGTCGCTCAGAGCGCGTCGCGCTGGACGAGGTGGACCAGCACGCCGTAGAGGCTCTTGGGGTGGATGAAGCCGATCAGCGCGCGGCGAGAGCCCGGGCGGCCGACGCGGTCGATGAGCGCATGGCCCGCGCGCGCGAGCGCGGCCAGCGCGCCGTTGATGTCGTGAACCTCGAGCGCCAGGTGGTGGAGGCCTGGCCCGCGGCCGGCGATGAACCGGGCGATCGCGCCCTGGTCCTGCCGCGTCGTCCCCGGGCGGTCGTGCGCCACGCGCGCCCCTGCGCGCGGGTCCAGCTCCTGGAGGAACTCGAGCTCGCAGTCCCCGACGCTGACGAAGGCGACGCGGAGCCCACCGGCCGGCTCCGCCTGCCGCGCGTGGTGAACGATCCCGTACCTGTCCGACGTGAAGCTCTCGACCGTAATCTGCACCTCGACATCCGTCTGCGTGCTCTCGAGCCGGCAGCCGAGGCGCGTCACGAAGGCTTCGATTGCAGTCTCGTTGTCGGCGCTCGCAACGCCGAGATGATCGATCCTCTCGACGATACCGCCGGACGAGCGCTCGAGCCGCAGCGGCTTGGTCACGTACGCCCTGACGCCGGCTGTCGCCCCCGGGGAGAGGAGGACCCGCCGGGCCCCGTTCAGGCCCTCCCCAGGTTCGGCCTCGGCTCGCGGGACTCCGGCGGCCTCAGCGGCGCTGGCAGCGCGCACCGGGTCTTCAGCGGCCAGCGCGATGTGGTGGACCCCGGGCTTTGACCGACCCCCGACGAAGGGATCGTCCGGCGCGAAGAGGGCGAGGGCGCTCTCCCCGACGCTGAGCGCCGGGACCTGGCGCCCGGTCCTGCCGACGGCGCAGTCGGTGCGACGAAGGCCGAAGTCGCGCTGGAACACGCTGGCGGCCGCCTCGACATCGCTCACCACCAGCGCCACGTAGGCGAGATTCTGCCCCAAGCCCCCGAGCGCGGGAGCCCGCGTCACCGGCGTTCTCCGTGAGCCGCCCGCCCTCCCGCGTGACCCCTCCGGCTGCCGCCGCGCGCGAACCGGGCCCGACGCTCCTCGGCCAGGCGGCGGCGCTCCTCGGCGCTCGGCTTCACCTCGGGGAGGAAGAGGTCGTCCTCGCCCCACGCGACCGGAATCTTCTGGCCGATGAACTTCTCGATGGGCTCGAGCATCAACGCCGTGGCCTCGTCCACCAGGCTGACGGCCTTTCCTTCGGCCCCCATCCGCGCCGTGCGGCCGATCCGGTGGACGTAGTCCTCGGGGTCCTGCGGGAGATCCCAGTTGATGACGTGGCTGACCCCCTCGATGTGGAGCCCGCGCGAGGCCACGTCGGTGGCCACCAGCAGGGGCAGCTTCCCCGCCTTGAAGTCGTTCAGGACCCTGAGGCGCTGCTTCTGGTCCACATCCCCCGTCAGCGCCCGCGCCTGCCAGCCGTTCCGCGTGAGCCGCTCCTCCAGGCGCCGCGCCTCGAGCCGCGTGTTGGCGAAGATCAGGATCCGGCTCCCCCCCTCGCGCTTGAGGAGCCCCAGGAGCAGGTTGAACTTCTCATCGCGCCCGACGTGGTACAGAACCTGCTTAACGGTCTCCACAGTCCTCTGCCCCGGGGTGATCGTGATCTGCACCGGGTTGTTCATGAACTCCCAGGTCAGCTCGAGCACCCGGAACGAGAGTGTGGCCGAGAAGAGGAAGGACTGCCGTCTCTCGGGTGGCGCCAGGCGCCTCAGGATGAAGCGGAGGTCGGCGATGAATCCCATGTCGAACATCCGGTCGGCCTCGTCGATGACCAGCACGTCCACCTTTCGCGGCGACCAGACGTTCTGCTTCAGGTAGTCGATCAGGCGACCGGG